>JAAFHQ010000890.1 GCA_013298445.1 Chitinophagales bacterium
ACTGAAGTTTACCAAACAAACCGAAGATCGCCTCATCCCCGGTACCATGAATGTGGCCAATACCATCCCGGTTCTGATTCAGGCCCTGATTTTCATTACCGTAATTGAAGTAGAACCTTTGACACTCGTTTTGATGTTGGTTTCTGCTGCGGCAGGTGCCATCATGGGGGCTGGAGTGGTGGCAAAACTGCCAGAAAAGACGATCCGACGCATCATGGGTTGCGCATTACTGGTAACCGCAGGTTTTATGTTGGCCCGCAATATGGAGTGGATACAGGGAGGAGGGACTGCTATCGGTTTAAACGGCAGTAAATTAATCATTGGTGTGGTGGTCAATTTCATTTTGGGCGCTTTGATGACGGTGGGTATCGGATTGTACGCACCTTGTATGGCCCTGGTGTTTGCCCTGGGCATGTCGCCTCAGGTGGCTTTCCCGATTATGATGGGCTCCTGTGCGTTTTTGATGCCGCCGGCTTCTATTCGTTTTATCCGCGAGGGGGCCTACAACCGAAAAGCCGCGGTGGGAATGGCTATACCTAGTATTTTTGCGGTTCTTATAGCTGCCTTTATTGTCAAGTCACTCCCCCTAGATACCTTGCGCTGGGTGGTGATTGTGGTGATTTTGTATACTGCGGGGGTGATGTTGCGGGCTGGGTTTGCCGCAAAATGAGGAGCTAATTAGGAACGAGAAGAAAATAAGTTGCCAAATTTAGCAAAGCTATTTTGAGTTTAGTCAACTATCTTTTGAGGCGAATAGCAAGCCTATTTAACGAAAAAGATAGGAAGAATAAGCTCAAAAGAGCGAAGCTAAATTGGCAAATTATTTTATTCTCGTTCCTTAGTTGGTAAGTTGCCCCGATACTTGCTTGGTGAAGTCTGCAATTTTTGTTGAAACAAGCGGTTAAACGTACTGATGTTTTCAAAACCCGTTTGTAGGGCAATACGCCCAATCGGCCAATCGGTTGAAATCAACAATTGGCAGGCTTGGGTCAGGCGCACTTTATTGAGGTATTCCACAAAAGTAAGGCCCATGTTTTGTTTGAACCAGCGACAAAATGCATTGGGTGAAAAATGACAGGCGTCCGCAATTTCTTGCAGGGAAATACTGCGCTGGTAATGTACGTTGATGAAATCTATGGCGGTGCGAATGCGGGTTGAAACTTCGGAGAGCGCCGCCTGCAATGGGTAATCATGCTTCAGAATCGGTACACGGCTAGCCGTATTTTGCAGCAATGCCAATGTTTCCAGCAACGCAACGAGTGCAGCAATGCCTTTGGTTTCGATCACTTTTTTTATGTTTTCAACCAAACCCTGGTCGAGAAGCGGAAAGGAAATTCCTCTTTTAGCCTCTTGAAAAAAAGCCAGCAAAGCCCGGCACTCTGCAAAGGGTTCGAATAGCTGTTTGGAAAATTGAACGCACCAGGCTTCCACCACTGGCACAGTTTCCTCCTCGTAGGTAACGAAGGTATGGGGTACGTTTTCGCCAATTAAAAACAAATCTCCTTCATGATACAACGCGATGTCATCGCCAATGAAACGTATTCCCCTGCCCCTGACGAAATAAACCAGTTCAAGCTCCGGATGATAGTGCCATTGGGAGTAAAAAGCTGGCTTGTACAAGCGGAACGCCTTGAATGATGCGTCCTTTAAATTGCTAATGCCAAGTTCTAGTTCGGGTTTCATTGCTTAATTTACCATGATTGTCAAGTAATGATCTTGATTATGGTAAAATACGCATAAAAACAGGATAAAAATGCAAAACAGGCACTCAGAATTTGCCTGAACTTTGCTATACACAATTTATCGTTCAAAAAATCATCCAAATGAACGCCTTAAACACACCTTACCAACTCAGCGCAGAACAAGTCGATTTTTACCAAAAAAATCGCTTCATCAAACTAAAAAACGTCTTTGATGCCGAAACGCTTGCCTATTATGGTGGCATCATTGCCCAACAAGTAGCACAAATGAACACCGTTACAACCAAGGTGGATGAACGGGATACCTACGGCAAAGCTTTTTTGCAACTGTTCAACCTTTGGCGGGAAAACGAAGTCGTGAAGGAATTCGTATTCAGCAAGCGCCTGGCTAAAATTGCGGCTGACCTTATGCAAGTAGAGGGCGTGCGGATGTACCACGATCAGGCCCTGTTCAAAGAGGGCGGTGGTGGCATTACCCCCTGGCATGCCGATCAGTTCTATTGGCCCTTGAGCAGCGACAAAACCATTACGGCCTGGATTCCGCTACAAGCCACTCCACTGCCCATGGGTCCTTTGGAATTCAGCGCAGGCAGTCATCAAATTGTAGAAGGACGAGATTTGAGCATCGGAGATGAAAGCGAAAAACTGATTGGTGAAAAGCTCCGGGTTACCGATTTTAAACACGTCATCGAACCTTTTGATTTGGGAGAAGTAAGTTTTCACTCGGGGTGGGTGTTTCACCGGGCTGGTGCCAACCTTACCGACCAGATGCGGAGGGTGATGACCGTTATTTACATGGACAAAAACATGGCACTGAAAGAACCTGAAAACCAAAATCAAATCAACGATTGGCATACCTGGTGCCCCGGTGCGGTGGTTGGTGAAGTGATCGATACTGAATTGAATCCGGTTTTGTACTAGTAACCCTTCCATTTCAACGGAATGAAAAACACCATAATCAGCCTCTTCATGTTGAGTTTGGCTACACTTTTAACGGCCCAAAGCATCGATCCTCAAAAGGAGGTTTTTACCCCCATCAGGCTGGGTGAAGTAAAACCGCAAGGCTGGATCAAAACTCAAATGCGGCAGGATTTGAGGGGCTTTACCGGAAACTTGGAATACCTGGTGCCTGATTTGATCCAAAAGGATGAGATTTACGGCAAAGACCGCCTAACTCGGCAAGTCAAATCCAAGGATGTCGGAGCATTGGGCGATCCTGGCGATTGGAACGTACAGTTTTTATGGTGGAACAGCGAAACCCAGTCCAACTGGCGCGATGGATTCGTCCGCCAAGCCTTTTTGTCGGGCGACAAAGCTGCTCAAAAACGCGCCAAAGCTTACA
>JAAFHQ010000891.1 GCA_013298445.1 Chitinophagales bacterium
CCCTGGCGAATGTGGCTTTTAAAAACCCGGATGGCAAAACGGTGCTCTTAGTCGTGAATGACAGTGGTAAAGAAGAGACTTTTAGAGTGAATGCTGGTGCGAAGGGTTTTACACATACGCTGGCGGCGGGAGCAGTGGCGACGTTGGTGTGGTGATTGGGATTTTGATCCATACCAAAGCGACATTATAGCAACGCACGATGACACGGATGAAGCGGATTAACGCGGATTTTCATCCCGCCTTCGGCGTGATAAGATAAATATGGCCACTAAGGCACAAAGTCACCAAGAATCCATTTTGTGTCTTTGTGCCTTAGTGCCTTAGTGGCTAAAAAGCTTTGCCGCAGGCGAAGCAAAATCCGCGTTGATCCGTTTCATCCGCGTTCCCATTATTGCCGCTTTAGTTTTTCATAAAAATTTCACTTCAATTCTGCGCCACCCTTGCCAAGTTGAAGTAATTGTAATCCGTCATCGGCGCGTCCGTCAGCCCGAGCACCCGCCCGATCGTAACGGCCTGCCCCCGATGATAAGTGCTGTGATTGAACACATGCTGGAGGAATTCAAAACGGGGCATTTCGCCCGACACCCAGGGTGTATCCAAATGTACCTTTTGCACTAAATCGGCTTCCGAAAGGCCACTCACATAGTGGTGCAAAACCTGTGACTCGATGATGATACCTGTACAAACCTCCTCAATTTCCGGGTTTTGATTGCCATAACGGCTGCCATTGGGTGCTTCTTCGGCAACCACCGAGTGCCAAAACTCCTCTACCGCCCAAATGTGGTTCAAGGTTTTTAAAATGCTGGAGAAACTGGAAGGAACTTCGGCCTGAAAAATGTCCTGAGGTTTGGTTTTTAGCCAGTTGACCAGTGTTTCATTGGCCCATAAATTGTACTCCGCGTAATTGGCGATCAAGTGTTGTAAATTCATTGATGTTGTTGTTTTGATTTGCTTACAAAGCTAAGGCAGGCCTATGTCAAGGGTATGTCAGGGGTCTGTTTTGGGTTGCAAATATTTTTCGACGTACTGCCGCATGGTCAGTTGATGAGGCGGAAATTGTTCGGACAAAACCTCCACCCGCGCCATCCTGTCCAAGCGAAAAGAACGAAAATCCTGGCGCAAGCGGCAATAAGCCACCAAAGTCCAATCCTCTTGGGCATTGTGGTAGATGGAAAAAGGTTCGATGGTTCGTTCTGAAGCTGTTCCATCGACCGTAGTATAAGCAATTTTAACTGCCTGGAAATTGGTCAAGGCCATTTGAATGTCGAGTAAGCAACGAGTGGTAACCTGATAACTCAAGGTTTTACCAATGAACATCCGCTCACTCAGTAATTCTGTTTTTTGCTTGCTGGAATGTTTGAGTACGGTTTTAATTTTGAGAATGGCGCTGGTAAAAGCTTCTACCAGCGATGCGTCTTTGTTACACACAATAATTTGTTCAGAGGTAATTAAAGCGTAGGCTTCCCGCTCAGAAAACATCACGGGGGGAAGTTTGTACCCATCCAGGATTTGATAACCTTTCCCTTCTTCAGTCACAATGGGGACACCAGCTTCCTCCAGAGCTCGGATATCCCGATACACAGTACGTACGCTGATGTTGAACTTTTTAGCCACTTCGGTCGCGGTTAACAAGCGTTTGGACAGCAACATGGTGAGGATGGCGGTTAGGCGGGATAGACGGGAGGTTTGTTTGTCTTCCATAGTGATGAGTGGAGTTAGACTAAAAATCCAACCAGTTGATGATTTGAAACCTCCCGAAGATTCAACACCTTCGGGAGGTAAGGAACGGTTTTAATTAAGGGCACTAAAAAACCGATCCTACTTCATCCCCGGAATCCCCATCGGCTGTGCCACATTCCACTCCGGTGCCGGAGCGGCCTGCACCTTTGGATACACCTCATTCAGCGAATCCCCCTCGTACAAGCGGCCATTTTTCATGACGTACTTGATGGAATTGGTGTTGCGGATGTTTTCCAGCGGGTTTTTGTCCAAAATGAGCAAGTCAGCCAGTTTTCCAGTTTCCAGTGAGCCCAGATCTTTGCTCAGGCCAATCGCCTGTGCGCCCAAAATGGTTGCTACCCGCAGTGCATCGTGGGTTTTCATGCCCCCGGACTGTACTGCCCACAACTCCCAGTGGTAACCCAAACCTTGCAACTGTCCATGTGACCCAATTCCGGCAATACCTCCCGCTTCCACCAGGGCTTTGGCAAACTCGGCGTGGCGGCGGAAAATGTGTTCCTCCGGCAAAAACCATCCTGGCCGACGCCGCGCTTTTTCATCCAATTCCGCTTTGGGGGTAAAGTGATTGAGCTTTTTGTCACCCACCACATTCTCCGTGGCGTAGTAATAGTTTTCAGCCCAAGGGCCACCGTAGGCCACTAGCAAAGTAGGCGTGTACGACATCTTAGATTCAGCCACCAATTTGACCACATCTTTGTAAATGGGGTAAATCGGGAAAGCATGCTCATGCCCCGAGTACCCATCCAACAATTGGCTCATGTTGAGTTTAAAATCCAAACCACCTTCCGTAGTTGGCATCAAGCCCTGCTCCTTGGCGGCCTGGATGACCCACTGGCGGTGCTGGCGGTTGCCCGTCAGGTACATTTTGATCGTCTTGGTATTGTAGTACTCGGAGTATTGTTTGAGTACGTTGCGGGTCTGCTCCAAACTTTCCAAACGATAGGCCCAGTAGCCAACCCCGGGGCCGGTAGAATAAATCCGTGGCCCCAGAATTTGCCCACTTTCCACCATGTCGCCATAGGTGAGTACATCGGTGGTGGCGGTTTGTGGGTCACGTGTGGTGGTTACGCCGTAAGCGAGGTTGGCATTGTACATCCAAGCCTGGCTTTTGTGCAGTCCCCAGTAAGGCCACATGTGCGCATGCGTATCCACGAAGCCCGGAACGATGGTTTTGCCAGCCATGTCCATTACCTTGGCACCTACCGGAGCTTTGATGGAGCCCGCTTTACCAACCGACTTGATGCGGTTGTTTTCGATCAGGATATCTCCTTTTTCAAATACCTCAGTGCCTTTCATGGTG
>JAAFHQ010000892.1 GCA_013298445.1 Chitinophagales bacterium
ACCTATATGTTGGGATTCGATGAGTCCAAAGACAACGATTCCACTTACGAGATCGAAGGCATTACCGTGTTGATGCAAAAAAGCCACGCCATTTACTTGTTGGGCATGGAAATTGACTGGCTGGATGGTTTGCAAAACCGTGGATTCGCCTTCAATAACCCGAATGCCAAGGAGACTTGTGGCTGTGGGACATCGTTTTCGGCTTAATAGGAACACAATTAATTGCCAAAGCGGTATTTTTGTTACCACAGAGGAAAAAAAGAGGGCACAAAGGACACAAAGTTAGACGTTGACAACGCTTCGCTTTGCGTCCTTTGTGCCCTCTTTTTTTTCCTCTGTGGTAATAAACAAATGTCGCTTTTGATCATTGTGCCCCTTGCTTAGCCTTCCCGAAAATCACCCGTGCCACCATAAATCCCCAAATAAAAGTTGAACTCGCCGTTTCCAACAAATGTGGGTAACGAATCTCCGCTGGCATATAAGGATTGGGTAGCAGTAATTGCGCGCAATGCAAAATACTGAACAGAGCTCCCAATAGCAGAGCACCTTGCAACCTGCTCCCTCGAAAATAGAATAAAAATGGCCAGGCCAGGAGAAACCACAAAAAGGCCCTACCCACTTGCAGAAAATACAATCCATCTTTGAAAAAGCCCAAAAAGCCCGCTACCATGCCCTCGTTGCTGGCCGCCCCCGTATAATAATGGCGAATGGCCTGAAACTGCCAGGCAATAAAATAACCAGCCAGCCAATAGAGTAGGGGATAAACCACTACAACCAAAAGCAACACTTTACCTACTGTGAGCTGGATCAGCGATCCAGCTGAAGCAGCCTGAATTTTACCCTTCTGCGTAAAAACCAACAGTGCTGAAACCAGCAAGGCGAACAAAAAACCACCTACTACCGTTTGTAACATCTCTTTTTCGCTCATCCCCACTGCCGACTGAAAAGCCCAGGCTTCAATTTGACTCATCACAAACTGGATGCCGAACATCAAGCTAAAAATGACTAAAAAACGCTGAAACTTAATGCCCTCTACCCAGCGAATTGCCCAGAGCAATACGCCAACTTCAAGTAAAATCATCAGAAACAAAAGCGCCAATGTTTTACTTGAATCTTCACCCGTTTCAGGGAGCGCTACTTTAAATAAGGCCTGGCTCAGACCGAAGCCCAAAATCCAACAAAGCATAGCGCCCATGCTCATCAGCAAGCAGCTTCCTATACTTGATACTATTGTTTTCATCCTTGAAGATATTTAGTTGCATATGCAACTGTTAGGGTAAATTTTTTTAAACCTGTTTGAGCATTTGGGACAAAGTACCACAAGCGACCTGCACCTGTTCCACTGATAGACCCGCCAAAATTTCGAAGTACAATGCACCTGAAATTTGGACCATTTGTTCTTGTTTTTGTTTGCCCAAGGCGGTGAGGGCCACTCTTTTGCTGCGTTTGTCCAGGGCGTCATCCGCTCGTTCCAACAGCAATTCTCTTTCCATGATGTGCAAAATGCGGGTGATGGTCGCCTTGTCGCGCCCCAGTGCTTCGGCGATTTCCTGCTGGGTCAAGCCGTCCTGGTAATAGAGTAGGGCGAGTACAGCAAATTGTTCGACGGTAACGCCCAATTTGGCCGTACGAAAAGCATGGGTAAGCCGCTTGTGGAAGCGGTGGGTCAATTCACCAGCGAGGTACAAGGGGTTTTCGGAAAGACTGTTTGGGTTTGGTGTCATAAATAGTTGTATATGCAACCAAATTTAAGGCATAATTTTTTAAAATGCAAATCGAGTTTTACATTTTAGCGAAACAGGAGGTAAGCCAAAATCAAAGTAACGATGATGTTAAAAAACTGAGCGATCAAAAAAGCCCAAAACGGTTTGCGGAACCCATCTTTGAACAAATCGGAAAACTTCGTTTCCAAACCAATACTTGTGAAAGCCAGCCCAAACCACAAAGTCTGAATATTCTTCAAATGGCCCTTCACTTCCTTGACCGTATCAGGCTCCAGGAGGAAAGAAAAGATCAAAGAGGCTGCTAAAAAACCCAGTACAAACTTAGGGAAACGATCCCAAATCACTCTGACGGTCGGTTTTTCCACCGCCATACCTTCGGATTGTTTACCCGTCAAAGTCCAATACAAGCTGATAAAAAAGGCGGCAATGCCCAGCAATACGTTTTGTGAAAACTTCACGATGGTGCTCACTTCCAGCGCTTTTTCACCGACCATGGTGCCCGAAGCAACCACTGCACCGGAGGTGTCGATAGTCCCTCCCAACCAGGCACCAGTGACCTCTTGTGAAAGTCCCAGATAGTTGGCCAACATGGGCATAAAGATCATCATGGGGATGGCAACAATCAGTACAATTGATACCACAAAGGACAATTTTTTGCTGTCGCCATTGATGGCCCCCGCAGTAGCAATTGCTGCGGATACGCCGCAAATTGATACGGCACTGGACAACATAAAGGCCATTTCTTCGTCAATTTTCCAACGTTTGCACAACCAATAAGAGAAATACCATACGCTAAAAACCACCACCAGCGATTGGATCAATCCCAGGGTACCGTTTTTGAGGATATCCGAAAAAATGACACTACAACCCAAGAGCACCAAACCAATTTTGACAAACAACTCCGTTGTCAGCGAAGCACTGAACCAGGCTGGCAATTCAAAAACCTGCCGAATGATCAAGCCTAGGAGCAAACTAAAAATCACGGCCTCCAAGTTGAGGGATTTGATAAAACCATTGCCCGCCAGAATTTGTGCAAAAAGAGTGAGTAAAAACAAAAGGGGAAATCCTTTCAAAAAGGAACTCAATTTGCCGCCAGTTAGCAGCACGCCTAAAGTCCCTCCGACATAGACAAATAGAAACTGCGCAGCTATTTTACCCAAATTGGCTAATGAAAACACCCCACTGAATAGCTCTGATCCGGTTTTCCAGCCGTATTCCGGCGCGGGCAGTACAAACAAACTTATGGCCAGGGCTATAATGGTGAATCCGATGGCGACAGAGGCCCAATCTTCGTGGAGAATAACCCGTTTTGGAGC
>JAAFHQ010000893.1 GCA_013298445.1 Chitinophagales bacterium
CAGTGCAGAACTGGGCCTATTGTATGGTATCCTTCAGCCCTACCTTACTCATTAGCAAACTTTAATTTTTTCTCATATCTACTTACGATCATCCAAACAACTAAAGCACAATGCAAAAACTGACTTACATCCTGGGGATACTTGCTTTGACCACGCTTGGCAGCTGTGGTGGCAGTTCCAATTCAGACACTAGCGCTGCCGCTACTAGCACTGAAGTTCCTGAAGCCGTGGAAAAACCAGAACTGAAACTTGGGTTTATCAAACTCACCGATATGGCACCGCTGGCAATTGCCAAAGAAAAAGGCTTTTTCGAAGATGAGGGCCTATACGTAACACTTGAAGCTCAAGCCAACTGGAAAATATTGCTTGACCGTGTAGTGGCTGGTGAGCTGGATGGTGCACATATGCTGGCTGGCCAACCTATTGGAGCTTCAATCGGTTTTGGTACTTCTGCCGAAGTGGTTACACCCGTTAGCCTGGACCTCAATGGCAATGGCATCACTGTTTCCAACGAAATCTGGAAACAAATGAAGGCTAACTTACCAATGGATGGAGGAAAACCCAAACATCCCATTTCGGCAACAGCGCTGAAACCCATTGTAGACGCTTATAAAAATGGTGGCAAAGCTTTTAACCTGGGTGTTGTTTTTCCGGTATCTACCCACAATTATGAATTTCGGTATTGGTTAGCCGCTGGTGGTATTCATCCAGGATATTATACTAAAGACAACATCACCGGTACTGTTGATGGAGATGTCATCATTTCGGTTACTCCACCCCCACAAATGCCAGCTACAATGGAAGCAGGTACAATTATGGGGTATTGTGTGGGTGAGCCGTGGAACCAACAGGCGGTATTTAAAGGCATTGGCGTACCCGTAATTACGGACTTGGAGATCTGGAAAAACAATCCGGAGAAAGTTTTTGGGGTCACTAAATCTTTTGCAGATACCAACCCCAAAACGCTTGTTGCACTTACTAAAGCCATTATTCGCGCCTGCAAATGGCTGGACGAAAAGGATGGTGCCAACCGTGCAGAAGCTGTTAAGATTCTCTCAAAATCAGAATACGTGGGTGCAGATGAAGCGATTATTGCAAACAGCATGACGGGCACCTTCGAATATGAAAAAGGAGACAAGCGCAAGCTTCCCGATTTTAATGTGTTTTTTCGCTACAACGCTACTTACCCATTTTACAGCGATTGTGTTTGGTACTTGACCCAAATGCGTCGCTGGGGGCAAATCACTGAACCAAAAACCAATGATTGGTACATGGCTACGGCCAAAAAAATCTACTTGCCCGAGGTGTGGAAAAAAGCAGCTGAGCAGTTGGTTGCAGAAGGTTATTTGAGCGCAGCCGATCTTCCTGATACCGATGGGTACAAGGCTCCTACCAAGGATTTCATTGATGGTATAGAGTACGATGGCAAAAACCCCCTGACCTACCTCAATAAAATGAAAATTGGCATAAAAGACCAAACCGCTTCAAAATAACCAGTTACCTATGAAATCCAGAACCATCCAATTGCTTTATTTTACTGGGCTAACCTGGGCAATACCTTTCGTACGTTTGGTTACAGGTGAAGACATCAAGGTACAATTGATCCAGATTTGGAAATTGATTGGCCTCCCCAGCATTGCCATTTTTACTTTTCTTCTTTTTTGGCACATTACCGCCCAGCAAGTGCACACCAGCCTTGGCACATTGCCTGGTCCGGTTGAGGTTAGTCACCAAACCAAGATATTGTGGAAAGAACACCTGGCAGAGCGCCAAAAAGCGAAAGCGTTTTATGCTCGTCACGCGGCACGCACCGCGTCTATCAAGGCAGCAAACCCGGATGCAGATGTAAAAAGAATCGCATACACAGGTAAACCTACTTATATAGACCAGATATTGACTAGTCTCAAAACGGTTTTTGTGGGTTTTTTATTCGCTTCTTTTCTTGCACTTCCGATCGGGGTATTGTGCGGTGCCAACAAAAACATCATGACTGCACTGAATCCGATCATTCAGGTACTCAAACCTGTATCACCACTAGCCTGGTTACCTATAGTTACGATGGTAGTGAGTGCAGTATATGCTACCAATAGTGGACCTTTATCAAAATCTTTTATCATCTCCGCCATTACTGTTGCAATGTGTTCTTTATGGGCTACCTTGATCAATACTGCGGTAGGGGTTGCATCAGTGAATAAGGATTACCTTAACGTTGCACAGGTGTTACAGCTGTCTCCTCAGAAGCGTATTTTCAAAGTGATACTGCCAGCTACCTTACCTATGATTTTTACCGGCTTACGCATTACACTTGGGGTAGGTTGGATGGTTTTGATTGCCGCAGAAATGATGGCTCAGAACCCTGGATTGGGTAAGTTCATCTGGGATGAGTTTCAAAATGGTTCAAGTGCCTCCATGGCTCGCATCATGGTTGCGGTATTCACAATTGGCATCATTGGCTATACGCTGGATCAACTCATGGTTTCGTTGCAAAAATTGGTCGCGTTCGAGTAAGGGACGGCTTGGCTGTTTTAGCTCACGTTTCAACTAAAAGGGATGTTAAAACTTAAAAATATCTACAAATCATACGGTGATGGCCGCCAACGTAGCGAGGTCTTACACAACGTCAATCTTGATCTACAGGAAGGAGAGTTTGTTGCCATTGTGGGTTATTCCGGAAGTGGAAAAACTACCTTGGTTAAACTGTTGGCTGGGCTGATTCAGGCTGACCAAGGCGAAGTATTGTTTAAAGGGCAGCGAATCACTGGGCCCAGCCACGAGCGAGGTATGGTCTTTCAAAATTATTCCTTGCTGCCCTGCTGAATGTATTCAAGAACATTGATCTGGGCGTAGCACAGGTATTTCCCCAATGGAGTCGCAAGGAACGGGAAGCTCATGTTCTACGGTACATCCAAATGGTAAATCTGAATCATGCCACTCAAAAACTCCCTGCTGAGTTATCAGGAGGTATGCGCCAGCGGGTAGCGGTGGCCCGAGCCTTGGCGATGGAACCCGAAGTATTACTTATGGATGAACCACTCAGTG
>JAAFHQ010000894.1 GCA_013298445.1 Chitinophagales bacterium
TGGCAATAAATTCCACCACATCCTTTTTGAACTTTGCTGCCGAAGCCTCGTGGGTGTACATCATGTGTCCCGCTTCGTAGTATTTTTGGATTACATTGGCTTTGAGGGTTTTATTCAAGCCCATGTGGTCAAAGGTGTATTCGGTGGCTCCAAAAGGCGTAGCCATATCGTAAATGCCATTCATGACCAGAATCTTCATGCGCGGATTGTTGGTCATGGCGTTGAGGAGGTCTGGAGCAGTAGTAGGGGGGCAAGCATCGCCAAAGAGGCCCTCACTCCGCTTGTGTTTCCAATCCCAATTGAACCCTTGCAAACCGTAAGCACTGGTATTGTAGGTCTTGTCTTTGCTTACCTTCAATTCGGTGGTGTAGTAATGCATGAATGCTGAAATGTAAGCCGGAGCAATGTCCGTAGCTTGCGGGTCTTTAGAGGTATATTCGCTCAATACATTGGTGGTGATGCCTTTGTAACGAGAATCGAGTCGACCAACTTCCATGCTTGAGCTGCGCAACAATTCCTGGGCAAACTGGGGTTGATTTACCCGCAAGTTTGCTTTGTCCCAATACTCTTTGCTGATTCCTGAGTAAGCGACCAGTTTGGTCAGGATGTTTTCCCTTTCTGCAGCACCCAACTGATCGCCTTGCATCAAGGCGGTGGCATATTCACCCCAGCAGAATTTTCTTACTTCGACCAAAAAAGCATCCAAACTGGCGGGTTTGCTGGCGAGCTTGTTGTGGTACCAGGCGGTTGCTGCGTAGGTAGGAAAGTTGACTACATAAGAAATGTCATCGCCGGGGTTGTAGGCCAAAGTCCGAATTTCCAATACATTGGACACCAGCACCACACCATTGACGGAAATGCCAAAGCTGGATTGCAGGTAATCGGCAACCCCAGCTGAACGAAACGTACCATAGCTTTCACCCAGGAGGTATTTTGGTGAGTTCCATCTTTCGTTTTCATGCACATAGTTTTTGATGAATTGGCTCACCGATCGAATGTCGGGATCAACGCCCCAAAAGTCGGTGTTTTTGGCCTTGCCCACTGCCCGGCTCAATCCGGTTCCTACGGGATCCATCATCACCACATCCGATACATCAAGGATGGAGTAATTGTTGTCCTCAATCCTGTAAGGGGCGGGGCCATTGGGTTGCGGGTCGTTGACCACCACTCTGCGTGGGCCCATTACACCCATGTGCAACCACATCGAGGAAGAACCAGGGCCACCATTGTAAGAGAATGTGATCGGGCGCTTACTCAAGTCGGTCTCCCCATCTTTGGTGTAGGCGGTGTAACCAAAAGCAGCAATGGGTTCGTCTTTTTCATTTCTCAGAATCAGTGTGCCCGCGGTGGCCGTATAGTTGATGACTTTGCCTTCAATTTTTGCGCTGTGTTTGGTGACAAATTTTTCGGGCTTGGTGCCTTTCAAGGTATCTACCTGCGAGAAGGCTGGCATAACGTACAGTAAAGCCAGGGCCAAAATACCGATGCGTGCAATTTTTTTATTCATTTGATTTAAAATTGAATGGTTAGGGAGATGAGCTAACGTAAGTGAAGATATAGGTAATTTTTCATGATTTTAAGTGCGTTCTTTCAATACCTGGCTAACTCAAGTCTTCCACGTTACCCCCGCTGGTGCAGCATCTCGTGACCTGCACCAGCGTTGCAGTTTGGCGACTGATTAGGAAGTGTTGGTCGAGCGGGGGCACTATTGGGATGTGCGCTACCGACTTAGGATTTCGCGCATCAAATAAGCTTCATTTAATCCAATTTACCTCAAGCCTTCCCATTAATGTCAAGGTGCAACCCTAGTACATATTTTTGTGTCTGAAGGCATGATAATAATTGACGCAGGTCGTGCGCATTGCGCCTTGGTATCTGCCCCAGCAGGATCAAAGTAATCATTTAGATTCTATCGTTCAATTAAACCAAAACTTAGTTGATATCGTATATTCAGATGAAGGATCTAATTTTTACTTGGACTCGTCAGGATTTGTACCTGTATACCAAAAAACATGCGCAAAAACTGGCGTTGCACAGTATTTAAAAACACCCGAAATGAAACGCCTTAGTCTGTTTGTATGCCTGATAACGAGTTTATCCTCTTATCACTTGTCCGCCCAAAACAACTCCTGGAAATTCCGACATGATCAAAATGGAATTCAGGTTTTTACACGTAAAGACAGCACTTCCAATATTTTGGAAATAAAATTTCGGACTGAAGTCAAAGCCAGTTTAAATGCAGTGGTCGCAATGGCCTGCGACATTCCCAATCTAAAAAACTGGTCTTACCGGCTTAAAGAATCTTCTCAGTTAAAAGAGGTAAGTGAAACTGAAGGGTATTTGTACATGTACAGCGATTTCCCCTTTCCTTTTTCTGATCGGGATATGATTGTCCATTACATTATGAAACAGGATCCCTATACGAAACAAGTTACGTTCGTAAGCAAATCCGTTTACAATGCAATCCCCGAAAAAGACGGGGTGGTGCGGATAAAAATTATTGAATCCAAATGGACCTATACCCCTTTACCAAATGGTATGGTACGCCTAGAGTATCAGCTCAAATCAGATCCCGGAGGGAACATCCCAAATTGGCTGATCAACCTGGCTGCCGACGATGGGCCTCTCAAAAGCATTGCAAATTTGAAAGAGTTCTTGCCCAAATACGAAAATGCAAAGGTGGCTTTTTTGAAATAGTAAAACAGGCATGATCTTAAGCAAAACGACATTTCTCCCGCTAGATCAAGTCTTCCCCATTAACACCCAATGTACATGCTAAAAGCGGCATGATGGCAAAACGGATGCCACGGATGCCACAGATAAAAACGGATTTTTTTCCGCCTGCGGCGGAAAAGGACGAGCCGAAGGTGAGTCAAAATCCGTTCTAATCCGTGGCATCCGTTTTGCCATCATGCCGCTTTGGTTGAATTAATCCGCGTCCGCGCTGCTATTGTTGTCGCTTTGGTATGAATTACTAATCTAGTCAATGACCTTGGCCTCTAACCCCTCTCCGACCATTGAGCACC
>JAAFHQ010000895.1 GCA_013298445.1 Chitinophagales bacterium
CTGGGCCGATTCGTATAAACCAGCCCTTGCGCCCAGGGCGCCCACAACAGCCGATGGTGCAATGCCACAAGCCTCAATGTAGGTGGAAAAACCAATGCCCAGGAGTTTGCCATTTTTGCGGGCTTCGGCCTGTTCTTTGCGGAAATTCTCGTAGCCCACCATTTCCAGGCCACGCTCCAGCACGGGCTCATAGTTGCCACTGTCGTATTGCAGGGCCACTTGGGTTTGGTAACCGGGTTGGGTTACCCCGTCAAAAGCGGGAATGAAGTTTTTGAAGCGCAATGCCGCAGGGTCCATGCCCATTTCCAGCGCAGCGGTATCAATCAGGCGCTCCAGTAGGTAAGTGGCTTCTGGGCGACCTGCACCACGGTAAGCATCTACCGCATTGGTGTGCGTGAACACCGCGGTGACATCCACGTGGATTTTGGGTGTGGTGTACAAACCTTGCAACAAGGTGCCATGCAGATAAGTAGGTACCGCTGGCGCAAAAGTAGAAAGGTAGGCCCCCAGGTTGGCAAAAGTACTCACGCGCAAGGCGGTGATGTTGCCTTCCTTGTCAAAACCCATCTCGGCGGTAGTCACGTGATCCCGGCCATGCGCGTCGGTGAGGAAGGCCTCGCTGCGGGTGGAAGTCCACTTGATGGGACGGCCAATTTGTTTGGAAGCCCAAATCACCAGCGCTTCTTCGATGTAGTGGAAAATTTTGCTGCCAAAACCACCACCTACGTCGGGGGCGACAACCTGCACTTTGTGTTCAGGGATGCCGAGCACGAAGGCACACATGAGCAGACGGGTCAAGTGAGGATTTTGGGAGGTGGTATACAAGGTGAATTTATCCTTGGAATCGTCGTAGTATCCTATTGCTGAGCGCGGTTCGATGGCATTGGGGGCCATCCGTTGGTTGACCAAATCCAGGCGAGTCACATGGTGTGATGCCGCAATGGCAGCGTCCACTTCAGCCTTGGGGTTGCCCAATTCCCAGTCAAAACAAATGTTGTTGGGGGCATCGTTGTGTACCAGGGGCGCTCCAGCTTTAACGGCCTCGGCGGGATTGGTCACGCAGGGCAATACCTCGTAGTCGATTTCGATAAGGTCGGCTGCGTCGCGGGCGGTGGCCAGGTCTTCGGCGATGACCACTGCGACCCCGTCACCCACGTGTTTGACCCGGTCGGCCACCAAGAGGGGGTGGGGCGGCTCCTTCATGGTAGTGCCGTCTTTAAAATTGACCTGCCAGCCAGCGGGAACCCCGTTGATGCCAGCGGCGGCGATGTCTTTGCCCGTAAAGATCGCAACTACCCCAGGGTGAGCCAGGGCCGTGTCAATATCGATGCTTTTGATGATGGCGTGGGCATAAGGGCTGCGCACGATATGGGCGTGGGTCATGCCAACGAGTTTGATGTCGTCGGTGTATTTGCCTTTGCCCGTGGTAAAGCGCTTGTCTTCAACGCGCTTTACGGATTGACCGATGTATGTCATAGTACTGCTGCGTTGGTTTCTTTTAATTTATTAGCGGCCCATTGGATTGAGCGGACAATGTTGTGGTATCCGGTGCAGCGGCAGAAATTGCCTTCAAGTGCGTGCCGGATTTCGGTTTCGGAGGGATCGGGATTGTTTTGCAACAAGTCGGCGGCGGCCATGATCATGCCCGGGGTACAAAACCCACACTGCAAACCATGTTCTTGTTTAAAACCTTCCTGAATGGGGTGCAGGCTGCCGTTTTTGGCCAGGCCCTCCACCGTGATCACGTTACACCCATCGACCTGTGCGGCCAGGGTGGTACAGGACTTTACGGCCTGGCCGTCCACCAGTACCGTACAGGCTCCGCAACTACTGGTATCGCAGCCTACGTGCGATCCGGTAAGTCCCAAAGCTTCCCGGAGGTGGTACACCAGCAACTGGCGAGGTTCTACCTCACTGGTGTATTTTTTCCCGTTAATGCTTACTGAAATTTTTACTGACATAGGTTATGGTAATTTGTGTCTTGCGAAAATGGTAATCTCAGTCACAGAAGATCCCGTTAAAAGAAGAGTATCTCTTTAACAAAAAGGAGATACGAGAATTTTATTTTGTCGGGTTGCCAAATCAAGTGATTTTTTTGGGAAAATCCAAGAGAGGCGGAATATTTGGGAGTTATTTAGAATGGGTCTAAGGGGGAGAGGGGGAATGTGCAGTTATTTAAATTTTTGCCTGAAATCTAGCCACCAAATCAATGTATTCCTTCCCCACATTTTGAACCTGCCCTATCGTCCAGCCCAGCTCCTGGCCTAACAATTGTGCAACCAGCGGAGTTACTTCTTTCGTTGCTGCCCAATCCAATACTTCCAGGCGCAGACGCCGGGCCAGCACATCCCGGGGTTGAACAGCCATTTCAGAACGAGCCTGGTAGATTACCTCTGCCTGGATAAAAGGATAAGCGGGGTGCAAGCGGCTACACCAGTCAGCATTTTCACTCAACAATTCCAGGACTTGAATGGCGCGGCTGCCGTATTTGAGGGAAAGGTGTTCACAAATATCGGCATCAAGGTCAAATTGCCTAGTCCAGTTTTTCCAGGCATGGGGGTCGTAACCTTCGGCTCCAGCGAGTAGTTGTTCTGCGGTGCTGCAAGTTGCTTCGCTGGCCAAATGTTGGCAAGCCTCATCGATGGTATCGGCGGCCATCAGGCGGTAAGTAGTCCATTTGCCACCCAGCAGGCTAAGTAAACCCGACTGGGCGTCCCATTCCACTTCATGGTCGCGCACCAGAGCTTTGGTAGAGCGGCTGGGGTCGGAGGCGATCAAGGGGCGCAGGCCCCCAAAACCGGATTTAACCTGTTCTACCCCGATGGGTTCGGCCAAGTAGCGATTCAGGTTTTCGATTAAAAATTCACTTTCGTCCCGCTCCAGGACGGGCTCTTCTTCACTTTGGTAAGGAGTATCTGTCGTGCCCAGCAGGAGTTTGTTTTCCCAGGGGATGGCAAAAATAACCCGGCCATCGGTGGTTTTGGGGATCAACAGTGCAGTTTCTTCACTACCCAAGGTC
>JAAFHQ010000896.1 GCA_013298445.1 Chitinophagales bacterium
GGACTGATCATTTTGCATACTCATGCCACTGGATAAAAGCATCAGGGCCATCATGAGTTCGGTAGATTTCATAGTTGTAACTTCCATAGTTATTGTGGTTTCAGGTACAAATATTTGCTTTCCAGGGCAGGTTGGCAATGGATTTTCCGTGGAGTGGACAAATGGAGGGGTGAGGTGGCAAGGGGGGGTATTTGGAGATTTTGCTGCCAAGGGGAAGTCCTCCTCCACGCCAAAAAAACGATGGCACCGCTCTCACACAGTGCCATCTTAATTTGCCAAATGATTTGATTTCTATGATTCAGCAAATATAACCCTCTCCTAAGAGCTCTTTTCTGGGGGATGTTTAGTTATTTGTAGAGTGAATTAGTATTCCAAATACCCGCTTATGGCACTGGTTTCTTTCTTTTACTAGCATTCAAATACTGAACCTGGCTGCTGGTTTTGCTAAAAGTCCACTGTATCCCCAAATTGGGGTAAAGTTTAAGGGCGTTCTGGTTAACCAAGATTTCGTTCACTTCTCCTTTTTGGTTTGCAAAATGATAGTCCATTTGAAAAAGCAGAGCGCTGTGTTTTGATATTGTAAATCGGGCACCAGCACTGAAGTAGGGGTCAACAAAGAAGCGCGACAACAGCGGCAAATCGTTTGCAGAATCAACCCCTAATCCATCTATACCGCCCGAAAAATTCGAAAAATCAATCGTTTCTTCAATCTTGGTTTTAGCAGCAGCAAAAAAAATTGCGGACAGCCCGGCGCCGGTGAAGGCTTGAAGTTTCCCAGATGTGTGAAATAGATAATTGAGTTGGAAGGAATTTTGGACGAAAACGTGAAGTTTTAATTCAGCTGAAATGGTCTGTTGTCCCCCTTCGTTAGGATCAATTTGATCTAAAATGCTGCTTTGTAATTGTTTCTGGTTGGGCACTTTGAAGCTCCCCGATATCCTCGTCAACAATTGCAAGTGCCTGGATAAACGATAATTGAGCAAAATACCAAGCGTGTTGATCCGATTGGGCAAATAAGCAGTGTCCTGCTCCAGGACTTTTTGTGTCTTGTAACCAAGCATGATGCCCAAGCCTAATTTCCGGTATTTGACGGTATATTTTATGTGATTTTTCTCAATGTTGGTAACATCAATTTCCCACAATCTGCTTTTGCTCCATTTTTGCAACAAGGGTTCCAAAGCGCTTTGATTTGCTGTTGATTCCCTGCCCGAGAAGTGAGCATCAGCAAAAATGCTTCTCGATCGCAGATAATCCTCCAATTTTGCATCTAGCTTTTGTGTAAAAAGATAGATCCGTTGTTTGTCAAAATTATGGCTTTGGTCTCTGGTTAACAGCGTATTCAAGGTGAGGGCAATAAAATTGCTATCCATCTTTTCGCCAAAAAACAGGAGGAAATGTTGTTGATTTCGCCAGGTTTCAGAGAGTTGCTCGATGCTTTGTAGCATATCATTTGGCTGTATTTCAGCACTCACCATCACCACCAAAGGCAAGCGGGCATTGGGTTGGAGGATAAATTTTGAGTCCTGAGCCTGGCAGACATTGAACGTGCAGTAAAACAGAAAAAAAGTAAGGCCTTTATTCATCTTCCACGTAGTTTTTCAATTCGGTCAACTACAAAGTTCCAGGCTCTGCTACAGTTGACCCAATCATTTTCCGTGGAGTGGACAATTTGGGGGGTGAAGGTGATCCGGTTTATTATTTTTGAAGGGGAAGAGCTCCTTACAGTAATTTGTTTCCGTTCCTCATCGCTTTTGGTTGGACGTTAAGACTCCTGGCCTTTCTTCCCAGCCTCCAATGACCGCTTAAACTCTGACGGACTTTCCCCCGCCATTTTTTTGAAAAAACGGCTAAAATGCGCTGCCTCCCCGAAGCCCAGTTCGTAGCCGATTTCCCCGGCGGGCTTGTCGGTGTAGAGCAGTAACCGTTTGCTTTCGAGGAAGATGCGCTCGCTGATGACCTGTAAGGGTGTTTTTTCACTGTACTTTGCAAAAAGGTTGCTCAGGGTCTTGGGCGACTTGAACATCAGGTTGGCGTATTCCTGCACCTGGTGCAGCCGCTTGTAATGGTTTTCAACCAACATATTGAACTGACGAACGGTGTCCAGTTCGTTTACGGAAAGAACGTCGGCGTGGGCTTGTGTTTTTACCAGACGGGTCAGTTTGATGATGAGTCTTTTCAGTAAGACCCTCAGCATTTCGCCCTGAATATTGTCCTGGTTTTGAAATTCTTCTTTAAAAACCTCCACCAGCAGCCCGAAGCTCCGGATATCTTTTTCATCCAAAAAAATCGGCTCGCCCTCCCGCCATCCGTAGAACAGCAGCCCGGAGCAGGACACCTCCGCATCGTGCGTGACGATGCAATAGAACTCCCTGTTGAATTGCCAAATCACCGCATCCTCCGACCGTTCCAAGCGGAAGGAATGACTGACGTTGAGCGCAAAAAAAGCATTGGCAGGCACCTCGAAGCGCAGCTCGTCAATGGTCAGTGATTGTGCCTCGCCTCGGTTCCAGACGAGGGCGTTGAACAGCTTGTTGCGCTCCCTAAAGAAGTAACGGGCAAAGTCAGGTTCGTCCGTCGTCATCAGGAGCTGCCCGCCAGAAGCTGGGTCGAGGTATTCGTAACGCATCAGGCTTCTACTGTTTCTCCGAAAGGTACAGCATTTTCAATTGTCCATTCGCCCTTTATCATGCGGTGGACGTAGCAGTTATCGGCTTCGTGTAGCAGTTCTGCCCGTTGTTCGGCACTCAGGTCGCCCTCAATTTCCATTTGCACCGTTACCGTGCTGGCGAGGCTGCGGTCGGGGTTGCGTTTCACGGTCATTTCCAATTTTGCGTCCACATCCCGTACCGTCCAGCCTTTTTTGCGGGCGATAAAACGCACGGTTGCCACTTTGCAGGAAGCCAGCGCAGAAAGAAGGAGGTCTTCAGGCGAAAAGCCCTGATCGGTGCCCTTGCTCGTGAGTGGTTCATCGCCCACGATGGAGTGTCGACCATTGGAGATGATGGACTGGTAGCCTATG
>JAAFHQ010000897.1 GCA_013298445.1 Chitinophagales bacterium
GTACCTGCGGGTGCCCCCTTGAACTCCTTCCAGATGTAAATGCCCCACAAGGCCGCCACGATGGTAGCACCCTGTCCCAGGCCGTATGAAATGGCTGGCCCGGCCTTATCCGAGGCAATGATGCTGAACGACATACCAATGCACCAAATTACACCACCCAGCACTCCCGTGAGATGATTTTTGAGGTTGCCCCGAAAATAATCAGCATAAGTCACTGGTGCACCCACAAAAGGGCGCCACATCAATAAACTGTTGAACAGCACATTGCTCAGCAGGATGCCAACTGAAAAAAGCACTACTGCAGAGTAAGGGCTCAACTTGCCAGGGAGCGGCTGGGTAAAATCGGGAAACATGGAATTGGCAACGTATTTGTAAAACAAACCCATCAAGGCACCAGCGATCACCGACAGCACTAAACCCTTGGTAGATACGCCGCCCGTGGTACTCGACAATTTGCGATAAGCACTGGCATTGAGCAAAATCGCTAAGGCGACTAGGCCCACTCCACCAAACAACATCAGCGCATTGCCCACTGGCGCATCCAGGTAGTTGACGATTACCCCCACCACCAGTGCCAATCCTATCCCCACCGGAAAAGCAACCGACATACCTGCAATGGCAATAGCCGCACCAAGCAAAATATTAGCTGCGTTGAACAGGATGCCGCCCCAGATGGCTGAACGAATGCTAGCGGTATCAGCCTGTTGTACATCCGCTATAAAGGAACGGCCTTCGCTTCCAACACTACCTAAGGTGAAAGCAAACACCAGAGACAGGAGCAAAATGCCCAAGACATAATCCCAATAAAAGAGCTCGAAACGCCAGTTGGCTGCGGCTAATTTTTGGGTATTGGCCCAGGACCCCCAACACAACATGGTGATGATGCAGAAAAATACTGCAATTGGATAGGTTTCAATGATGAACATGACGCAGGTTTTAAGGAGTGTTTGATTAAAAGTAAAAATTATTCACCAATTGTTTGAAGGCTATTGTTATTCTCCGTTTCAAAAAAACAGGGTCTCAAGTTGAAAACACAAGCACAAAGCATTAATGATCAATATTTTAATCCGCTTTTTTTCTAGATAAAAGTTTAAGTCAAGGGCTGTGATTTTTTGCCATAACTATTGAATGCCTCCTCACTTACCTTTCTTTGATTTGGAAAAGTCGGCAATCAGCCCAATAAAATTTAGGCTCCGCAGTACTTGACCTAAAAAAATTGCCATTATGCACAATAGTTCCTGGTTCATGGCCACCGTTGGCCTCTTGCTTGCTTACACCGCAGTCATTTTGTTCTTTGTGATTCGTGGGGCCATGCGCACCAAATCCATGGCCGATTATGCCGTGGGGCAAGGCTTTTCCCCTTATGCTGTTGGGTTATCCTTGGCTACCGCCACCACCAGTGCAGCTACCTTTATCATCAATCCTGGGTTCATTTCCTTATATGGTTGGAGTGCTTTTGTGGCCTTTGGTCTGTGTATGCCCGCAGGTTTGTTTTTGTCGCAAATCATTTTGACCAAAAGTTTTCGACGTTACGGTAAAACGGTTAAAGCGCTAACGATGGCACAATGGATTGGCCAACGTTATGAAAGCAAAGGTTTTGCCTTGTTTTTTGCTTTTTTGTCTTTGTTGTTGCTCAGCTTCATTGTGCTGATATGTGTGGGGCTTACCAAAGTATTGGCTCAGGCACTGGGGATGGGTGAATTCCAGGTGTTGGTGGGCATGGTGGTTTTTGTATTCAGCTACATGATGTTTGGCGGTGCCAATTCGATGGTTTATACCAATACGGTGCAGGCTTTGATTAAGTTGTTGGTGGCGGTGATGTTGTTGTTTTCAGGATATGATCACCTGTCCAAAGGGGTCAATGATTTTTGGGCACAGTTGGGAGCGATATCCCCAGCCTTGGCCCAGTTTCCCAATGCGAGCAGCCCGCTTTACCGCGATTTTTTTGAGGTCGTCATTTGTAATTTTGTGATTGGGGTAGCCATCGTTTGCCAACCGCACCTCATCACTAAATCACTCCTGCTACGCGACGACAAAGATGTGAACCGTTACTTGTGGGTAGGTACTTTGGCACAAATGACCTTTTTCCTGGTGGTTTTTGCCGGGTTCTACGCTCGTTTGATGTTTCCCGATTTGCAGATAGACGGGCAACCCATTAAAATGGATGCCATCATGTCGGCTTATGTGGTGCGGGAGTTTCCCGTTTGGGCAGGGCTGATCGTAATTTTGGGTTTGTTGAGTGCGGGGTTGTCCACTTTGGAGGCCTTAATCCAAGCCCTGTCTACGACGGTAACTTCGGACATCATCAAACCATTGTTTGGCCAGTTTATTCCAAATGATCGGGCCTACATCCTCTTGAATCGACTGGTGATTGTAGGCCTGGCAGCCGTGGCGATTACGGTTTCCTGGCAACAATTGCAGCATCCTAATTTGAGCGTGGGCATTTTTGCGCAGTTGGGGGTTTATGGATTCTTTTCCACAGCCTTTATTCCGGTTTTATTTGGGATATTTTTGAAGGATGTCCCCCGTTGGGTGGTGGTCATGGCGGCTTTGACGGCTTTTGCGCTGCATTTTGGGACCTATTTTGGGGGCATTAGCCCGTATTTGCAAGGGACAGTGAGGAACCCGGCGGTGGCGTCAACGTTTGGGATTTTGGGGGCACTGGGGGTAGGGTTGCTGGGGTATGGGCTGTCTAAATTCAAAAAAAAATGAGTTTTTCACACATAGATATTGCCTAAAATTTCGAGGCCATCCCCTCCCCTCCCAACAACCTCATCCGCTCCACCACCTTCGGCACGTAACGCTCCGACACAAACCCGCTCACCCCATTGTCCATCACCGTATTTTTCCAGTCCGGGTGTTTCCGTTCCAATTTGTCCGCATTTTCCAGGTAGTATTGCTTCGCGGCCATAGAACGCAGGTACAAGGACTCCGAAGACCAGTTCACTTTGGTCACCCCACATTTAGCTGCAGCGCTCAATTTTTCGGCAGACAATCCGGTGGAGCCATGCAACGCAA
>JAAFHQ010000898.1 GCA_013298445.1 Chitinophagales bacterium
AGTTTCAGGATAAACGCCGAAGCTACGGCTGCTTTAACCTGGATTTTGAATTGGTTGTTGGTGCTGAGGTCCAGCGCAGTGGGTAACTCGGCCAGGAAAAGGCTGTACGCGGAGCCCGCTTTTTTGGTGTAAGAACCAACCTTGGCACTGCTGTTGAGGCCCAAAGTATTGCCTCCAGCGGGGTTGTCTACCGTTGAATAAGCCCCCTCGATGGCATTCCAGGGCAACTTGGCGCCGCCCTCGAAGTCTTCGAGTACTACTTGAGTCATACCCAGCAAGGGTAGCAAAAGCATGGTGAAAAAGAGCAGATGTTTTTTCATGTTGTTAGATTTTGGGTTCATGTGTTGAACCTATTGCGAAATGACCAGTGGATAAGTGCTTGTATACGTGGGTGAACTGATTTGCAAGAAGTAGGTTCCTTTGGCTAGTACTGGTAAAGTAAATTGCTGACGTTGTGGTCCGGTATTGAGTCGTGTAGGTCCTAATAAGCGGTGTACAACCCGGCCTGCGGTGTCGCACAATTCAATCTTGACTGTTTCGCTTGAACCTTGTACAAAGGAAAGGTCGAGATTTTTTTTGACCGGATTAGGGTAAATTTTGAGTTGCAGGTCGGTAGCCGGGATGGATGCGACTTTGGTTACGTCGGCAGTAAATCCGATTTTTTTGAGGGCGGTTTGAATTTCTGCATTGGCCATAAAATACTTCCACAACAAACCACTGCGGTGGTTTTCAATCATGTTGATGATGGGACCTTGGTCAATGGCCAGGTAACTATTTGCCGTCCAATTGAGTTGAGGGTTGAAGGCGTCATAAAAACCCATGGGTCCAAATAATTCTGCACCGTATTCGCGGTAAAAATGTTTGAGTGCCCCCAAAGATTCTACAGGAGTATAAGGAAAAGAGCCAAGTGCAGCTGTGGGAGCGATGGTGCCATTGTCTTGCGGCCCGCTGTTGGGTTCGTGCGCCAGATAGCCTTGAACGGGGTCATCGCTGGCGGTTAATCCCCAACAGTTTTCACCATAGCCTTTGAATTTTTTGGGATTGGCAATGCAGTAGGCCCGATTGATCAGGGTGTGGTTGCGGTTTTGGGTAAAATAATTGGTGTACTTGTCCTTGATGTTGCGTGGGTCAAAGCCCATAAATGAATAATGGGCAAAAAATAGGGGCCCACCCAATGCAGGCCCCAATGGTAATAGAACACTGTAATACTGATTCTTATTGACGTAGTTGCTGTTGCCAGCCCATCCTTTTTCATACAAACCTTCGGGTACGCCATGGGTAGGCGACGCAATGCCCAGGAGGTAAACAATCATGCCTTCGTTCCAGCCGCGCACCGGAAAATTCATGGCGAATTGATAGTTGGGTGACCAGTGCCAGTAAATGAAGTTCTGAAAATACTGGCGGTACCAATCCCACTCAATGGCTTCCCACAAAGCGGTAATTTTGCTACGAAGGAGTTGCTCTTCACTGGTGTTTTCCTTGAAATAACCCCGTGCGGCCAACAAACCTTCAAAAAGGAAGGATGTTTCTACCAAATCGCCACCATCATCACGGGTGCTGAAGGGAATGGTTTTACCACTCACGCCATTCATCCAATGCGGAAATGCGCCCTTGAAACGATCGGCTTTTTCCAAAAAAACGATCATTTTTAACAAACGATCGCGCCCTTGCTCCCTGGTAATGAATCCTCTTTCGATTCCTACCAACAGAGCCATCACCCCAAAACCCGTTCCTCCAATGGTGACAATGTCTCCAGAGGTATTCCTTTCGCGGCTGAGGCCTGATTGTGGGTGGGCAAAATCCCAGAAATAGCGGAAGGTATACTCCTGCACCATGTCCAGCAATTGCTCGTCGCTCTTGGGTGCACTACTGGCACTGGCTACAACACTGGGTTGACTTTCCTGGCCACTCCCGCTGGCACTAGTGAGGCGATAACTCGCCTTTACATTGAGCCCAAGTGGGCGCACAAAATCCAGGTAAATGCTGTCAGACTTACCTGCTTGCCCGATGAGCTTGAAGGTTTGGCCTTCATCTAAAGAGCGATAAACCCTGAAAGCAGTCCCACCCGAGTTCCCGGTGTTTTTCCAGCGCAATTCGATATGGCTGTCGTAACCTTTGGCCCGAAATTGTTCTGGGATTAGCAGGGTTGCAGTAGTGGAAGCCCGATAAGTCCGCACCTCGTCAATCAAGAGGGTATGTTCCTGAGCATCGGCAGCATTTTGCCCAAAAATGATGGCTTTGATTTGTTTAAAATTGATCCCGGTCTGGTTGGGATCGCTGGTCATGACACTGAGGGGAATTTTGACCTGGGTCCAGATTTTGGCGTCCAAGCCGGGAGCGTAGTTGCCGATGTTGTACTTGCGCGATTTGGTGGAGCCGGGAGCGCCTTCCAGAAAAATATTGGGCCAATCGGCTTTGTTGAGGCCATTGGGGGCATAAACCCAAAAAGCCAGGGTATCGGTATTGCTGATGTCTTGAAAGGGGAAGCCAGGAGCGATCACCAAAGCTGACCAATCTCCGCCACTGCGGGAGTTCCAGCGTAGGCGCAAACTGTTGCGGCCTTGAAAAGCAGTACCATCGGTGGGGAGTTTATCTCCACTGCTACCGGTTTGTTCTAAAAAACTGGTTCCAGACTTAAAAGCCAAACCAGTGTCGTAATAGCCAGGGTTGTTGCTGTCACTAAAAAAGTAAACCTCCTGGCTATAAGTTGGCACACAGGCCTGTAAAGTGAGGAATAGAAAGCTGAAAAAATGTAGGTAGCGTTGCTTCATGCTTGCGATCAAATAAATGTAAGTGCAATCTTATTTCATTTATACTACAATAGCTATTTTTCGACCTCACCATTACTACGCCATGGCAAAAAATCATCGGATAGTTGATTTTTTTTACACTGATAATCAATACCTTATTTGACAGGCCTTCACAATTAAAAAATGCAGGATTGTCCGTTATTGAGCAGATTCAATTTGTAGCCTCTATTCTACAAACCCATCAAAAATTCCACCAGGTTGTC
>JAAFHQ010000899.1 GCA_013298445.1 Chitinophagales bacterium
AGTTATCCCGGCGGCAAACTCTCCCAATTTGAACTCCAGGGCTACCGCTTCGACGCCGGGCCTTCCCTCTTCACCATGCCGCAGTATGTCGATGCCTTGTTTCAGGAAGCTGGGCTCGACCCCACTGAGCATTTCCGTTACCAGCGGCTGCCCATCGTCTGCAATTACTTTTGGGAAGACCAAACCCGGCTCTCTGCCTATGCCGATGAAACAGATTTTGCCAACGAAGTAGAAGCAAAACTGGGCGTCAAAGCAGAAAAATTACAAGCCTCCCTGGCTGATAGCCAACGCAAATACGAACTCAGCGGGCGGATATTTTTGGAAAAATCCTTGCACCGCTTGGATACCTGGCTCCAATGGGATGTGTTGAAAGCCATGTTGAAAATCCCGCAGTTCGACCTCTTTACCACCATGAACCGGGTCAATGAACGTATGGTTCAACACCCTAAATTGGTGCAATTGCTCAATCGTTTTGCCACTTACAATGGGTCCAATCCCTACAAAGTACCTGGTTTGTTGACCATCATTCCGCATTTCGAGCACCAGATTGGTGCCTTTTATCCGGAGGGCGGCATGTACAGTATTACCAAAGCGATCCATCATTTGGCGGAATCAAAAGGTGCCCGCTTTTTTTTCAACTCCACAGTCGAAGAAATTTTGCTGGACAAGAACAAAGCCATCGGCCTGCGGGTAAACGGCAGCGAGCAGCACTACGATCAGGTCATCAGCAACATGGACGTGTTTCACGCTTACCGCCGTTTGTTGCCTAAGGCACCCCAGCCGGAAAAAGTCTTGCGACAGGAGAAATCCACCTCGGCGCTGATCTTTTACTGGGGCGTCCAGCGCGATTTTCCGGAGTTGAACATGCACAATATTTTGTTCAGCGAAGATTACCACCAGGAATTCCAATTGCTCAGCCAGGGACAAGTAAGCGACGATCCTACGGTGTACATCAACATCACATCCAAACACAGTCCGGGCGATGCGCCGGAGGGTTGTGAAAACTGGTTTGTGATGATCAATGTACCCTTCAATGCCGGGCAAGATTGGGATGCCATCATCGCCCGCTCCCGCCAGAACATCATCGCCAAAATCAATCGAATCTTGCAGGTGGATCTGGATAGCCTGATTGCCTGCGAAGAAGTGTTGGAGCCCCGCAGCATCGAAAGCAAAACCTGGTCGCACCTGGGAGCCTTGTACGGCACCAGTTCCAACGAGCGCATGTCCGCCTTCATGCGGCATCCCAATTTCAGTACCAAGATCAAAAACCTGTATTTTGTGGGCGGCAGTGTACATCCCGGCGGTGGCATCCCCCTTTGTTTGTTGTCGGCAAAAATTGTCGATGATATCCTGAATAAACCCTGAATCCATGCGCATCAGCAAAAGTAATCTGGGCATCATTTACCTTGGCATCATCTATGTGGTGGGCATTGTCGGGATATTGTTGCCCATTCATCCTGAATTCATTCGGCTTACCCCGCTCAATCTGTTGGTTTCACTGGGAACCGTCCTGCTGTTTCATCCACATTGGAGCAAAAACACGGGGATTGCGCTGGGTGCTTTGCTGTTCTTTGGCTTTTTAGCCGAGGTGTTTGGCGTCAATACGGGTTTGTTGTTTGGCACCTACGCCTACGAAGAAGTATTGGGTTGGAAACTCTGGAACACCCCCTTGATGATCGGAGTCAACTGGATGCTGTTGGGGTATTGCTGCGGCGTAACGGTCAATCAGTTTTTCCCCAAATGGACTTGGTGGCAAAAAGGGCTGCTGGCCTCAGCGATGATGGTTTTCCTGGATCTGTTCATCGAACCCGTTGCCATCCAATACAATTTTTGGGAATGGCCGGGCGGGGTCGTACCTTTGCAAAACTACCTTGGCTGGTACCTGGTGTCTCTGCCTTTGCTCTCACTTTTTGCCCATTTGCAGGGCCAAATTCGCAACAAAGTTGCCGTTGCCCTGTTATTGATGCAATTGCTCTTTTTTGCGGTTTTGACTTTTTTTTGAACAAAAATATGCTTCACATGCAAGTGCTCATCTATATTGGAATCACCCTATTGACCATTCTAGGCATGGAATTCGTGGCCTGGACGGCGCACAAATACCTCATGCATGGCTGGTTGTGGATTTGGCACGAAGACCACCACAAACCACACCATGAAAAGCATGGTTTTTTTGAAAAAAATGACTTGTTCTTTCTCGTTTTTGCCATTCCAAGTGCCACTTCCTATATAATTGGGTTGGCCACTCCACAACGCTGGTTGTTGTTCGTGGGCATTGGCATCTCCATTTACGGTTTGATTTACTTTTTAATCCACGATGTGTACATCCACCAGCGCTTCAAGTGGTTCCGCCAATTAGACAGCAAATACTCACGTGCCATTCTGCGCGCACATGGCGATCACCATTCCAAGACATATAAGGAGGATGGTGAGTCCTTTGGATTGTTGATCGTACATCCCAAGTATTTCCGCAAGCGGAGCGAGTGGAAAGTGAAAAGTGAAAAGTGAAAAAAACAAACCAAACGGTGTGAAATCCAAATGGTGTACCTGCTTTTCACTTTTCACTCTTCATTTTTCACTATATTTGTGCGTGAAGTATACCACTAACGCATGGCACGCAACCGTTTATTAGATGCTTACAAGGAAGCCCGGAGTATCTCACGCCAGGAGATGCCCGAGGCTGAAAACATGCAAAAATACCTGGACATCATCATTCCGCAGGTGCGGCAATGGGGTGAAGACCTGCGCGAAGAACATTTTTACGTAGGAAAATCCTGGTTGGAGTTCAGGGATGATGACGGCTTTCACGATCAGGTACTCCATTTTTTCAATGATGGTGGCGAATACATGCGCATCGAAAATGGCGATGTAAGCAATGGTAGTTGGCGTTTGATGGATGCTCCCAATCGGATGATTCTCGACTACGAAAGTACCGAGATGTACGAGTTGTCCTTTATGAATGAGAACTTTTTCATCCTGCAAAAACACGGAGATCAACTGCGTTTGGGG
>JAAFHQ010000009.1 GCA_013298445.1 Chitinophagales bacterium
CAGCGCAGTCAGTAGTTGTTTTTTCATGAAATAAACCTCGATCGAAGCGTGGATGACACGCTTGGTGTTTTTACAGTTGTCCAGGTGGTGATGCCTGGTAGGGTTTTACGAAAAAGTGGGGGGAAAGGTTGCAGTAGTGTGGGAAAATTTGTGAATTGGCAGGATTTTATGCTAAAGAGCCAACCTTGAGCTTACGACTAGCAGCACCAGCCGCGAAACGTCAATAGCAAAAGGGGTAGAGGATGTCGATGGAGGTGCCGCATACCGGAACCCTCCCAGGGCTGTTCCGGTGCGCTGCACCTCCAAAACCGCGTACGATGCTGTTTTCTATTGACGTTTCGCGGCTAGTGCCGCTGGTCGCTCGTGTCTGGATAAATTAAGTATCCGGAGAATTTCTTGCACGCTCCAACTCCATGGATTCATCCGTGGGGCGTCCATGAGCAACCCCCCAGGCAACCCATGGATTTATCCGTGGGAGCCACCAAAAGAGACAACCCATGAATTTATTCGTGGGGAAGCCAAGACGTCGGTGGATGCCGAGAAGTCGCTACACCTACTCACTCTTCCTCACCGTCACCTCTCCCTTCAATCCTCCAATATTCACCCGAATTTCATCATAGCCCGCTGCCGAGAAGAAAGGCAAAAGATTGAAATAATAAGTCCGCGAAACCAGCGCCTCACAATCGTCCGATTTGCTGTAGTGCAACTTCAAGCTAGCCAATGGAGGTAAACTTTTAGACAGGCCGCCATTCCAAACCAACTCAGGCTCTTGCTCCACACAACCGCCGCTGTAGGTAACTTCCAGCACCAGGCAGTTTTCGATTTGGTAAGCCTCTTTGATCGTAAAATCGTTTTCTTTATTCGCACTGTTGAACAGGCCAAGGTCTTTCAATACCGGGCGGCATTGGTCTTCCAGTTTGGCGAAAATCAGTTCTTGGCGACTATTGGCATCGTTGACGAAGGTCATGTTGCTGCCTTCTATGCGGTAATCGCTGGCAGTACGAACACCTTCCATAAACCAGATAGAAAATGGATTGTCGGCCACTCGGGTAGTCATGTTGACTTCCATGCCGATTTTTTTGTCCTCCTTGGTAGTGTAATTTCCTGCGAGAATGTTGCGTGAGCTGTGTCCACGCATTTTGCCTCCCTTCATGAGGGTGATCCAGGCGGGGCCGCGACTTTTATCGCCGTCCAAAACCAGGCCTATGTCAAGTGGCCCATTGACCAGCAGCCAAGTACCTTCTAGTTTGGGATCTACATCAACCAAAGCATCGGTGTTCTTCAGTACCAGTTCATTCTGCTCACAGCTCCAGCCCAACAACATGGCCAGTGCAAAGGAGAGGATATGGAATTTACGCATCATGGTGTTGTCTTTTTTTAGGTAGACGGGACTGTGGGGAATTCGGTTGGGAATTTCCTGGAAAAGATTTTATCCCCGCCATCCCAGTTAAATATCCACAAATTTTATAGTTTTACCCACTTTCTCTCCGAAATTCCCACTACAAAGATAAAACAATTGGCAATTTCATATTCCAAAAACACCTAAATTGTTGACTACTATGCCGAAAGCTACACTACAAGAAAAGTTACGTTACCGTTTTGAAAACTCACTCTCGCATGGCCCCATCGCCATTATTGGTTGGCTAGCCTTGGTTTCCTTTGTCATTGTGGTGATTGCTGCTGCGGTGCTGCATTTCACCGGGATTGGCCCGGCACCAGATGAAAAACTGGGCTTTGCCGAGGCAGCCTGGCAAAGTTTGATGCGTGCACTCGATTCCGGTGCCGTAGGCGGGGATTCAGGCTGGATTTTCAGGGGGATTATGCTGGTGGTAACCATTGGCGGTATTTTTATTCTATCGACGCTGATCGGTTCGATTTCCAGTGGCATCGACCAAAGCATTGAAGACTTGCGCAAGGGCAAATCGATGGTTTTGGAGTCCAATCATACCCTGATTCTGGGCTACTCCTCCAAAATTTATTCCATCATTTCCGACTTGTGCATCGCCAATGAAAACCAAAAGAACCCACGGATTGTGGTTTTGGCCAATCAGGATAAAGTAGAGATGGAGGATGACATTCGCTCCAAAATACCTGACACCAAAAACACCAAAATCATCGTGCGCAGTGGTAGTCCGCTGGAAGCGTCCGATATTCAGGTGGTGAACCCCACTGAGGCCAGGTCCATCATCATCCTGAGCCCGGAAGACATCGACAACCCGGATGTACACGTGATTAAAGCGGTACTTTCACTGACCAATAGCAAACAACGCAAACAAGGCAAATACCACATCGTAGCAGAGATCAAAGACCCACATAACCTGGAAGCTGCCAAGCTGGTCGGTGGTGACGAGGCGGTTTATGTACTGACTGCCGATTTGATTTCCCGCCTTACCGCCCAAACTTGCCGCCAGTCGGGCTTGAGTATTGTTTACACCGAGTTGTTGCAGTTTGAAGGGGATGAAATTTACTTCAGTGAAGAAAAGCAGCTCTGGGGCAAAAGTTACAAAGACTGCCTTTTCGCCTTTGAAGAATCCAGCATTATTGGCGTGTTTACTGCTCAGGGGCAAGCCTTGCTCAATCCCAAAATGGATTACGTATTGCAGAATGGCGACAAACTGATCGCCATTTCTAAAGACGATGATACCATCAAACTCAGCGGACTGACACTGAACGCACCAGATGAGGCGTTGCTGACCAAAGGCGCCGGCAGCAGTGCTGGAGTAGAAAGCACCCTGATTCTGGGCTGGAATCCCAAGGCCATTCGCATCATCGAGGAATTGGACAATTATGTATTGCCGGATTCAAAAGTTCGGATTTTGGCGGACACGGAAGGCATTGAAGCTGATGTTGCGTTTTTAGATGGCAAGCTTAAAAACATCAAAATCGAGCTAACCCAAGGTGACATCAATGACCGCAGTACGCTGGAATCGCTCGAAGTTGAAAGTTTTGACCACATCATCCTCTTGAGTTACATCCACAACATCGAAACCCAGGAATCGGATGCCAAAACCTTGATTTGTTTGCTCCACTTACGCGACCTGGCGGAAAAAGCAGGCAAAGACTTCTCCATTGTATCAGAAATGCTGGACATCCGCAACCGCGAATTGGCGGAAGTTTCCAAAGCAGACGATTTTATCCTGAGTGACAAATTGTTGAGCCTGGTACTGACCCAATTGTCTGAAAACAAGGAGCTCAAAAAAGTATACGACATCTTGTTCGAAGCGGAAGGTTCAGAGGTATACCTCAAAGAAGCTGGTCAATTTGTAAAAACTGGCTCAGAACTGGATTACTACACCGTTCTGGAGAGTGCTGCTCGCCAGGGGCAAACGGCAATTGGTTACCGAATAATGCGGGATTCACAGGATGAAAGCAAAATGTACGGCGTGAACATCAACCCGAAGAAATCGGAGAAAATTCGATTTGCGGAGGGAGACAAGATCATTGTGCTGGGTGAGGTGTAATTAGTAAACACAAGTCATCTCAAATTTTAGCATTCTAACCGGCTATATTTTTATCCAGCGCCTTAGGTGTCTCTTTGGTGCCTTAGGTTTCTTAGGTGGTGAAAAAGAGAAAACCTGCGAAGCAGGGCATTTTTCACCACCTAAGAAACCTAAGACACCAAAGAAATCACCTAAGCAGCAATTCTCTTAATCCCTTCCATATTTGCCCCGTCCTTTTGGCGGACAAGAAGAACCCCGTGACCTTTCATCCCGATCCCGGTCCCGATAATCCACGTACCCTCTGTCGCGATATTCAGAAGACCTGTTCCTGCTGCTTTCATAACGATCATCATCATGGTGGTGGCACTTGTCACAAGAGCAGTAACGGTCATTATCCCGGTGCTCGTATCTTCTGCGGTCATCCCCCCGAGAACCATACCCTCCACGGCGATCATCATCCCGGGAGCCATAACCTCCTCCACGGCGGTCATCATCACAATCGGAGCCCCGGCGGTCTCGGTCATCGCGATCGTTCCGATAGGGGTCATTGCGGCCATTTCTGCTATCGTAATTTGGGGGAGGGGTGCGGTAGTCCACTCGTGGTTGGTCATAGCGGCGATTTGCGCTGTTGATGCCAGGGGTGCTTGGCTGTGAATTGTAGTAGCCGGGAGTAGTGCCTACTCCGCTGACTTTTTGTGCCGAGGTAGCTACGGCAAACATTCCGAGGAATGCTACAGTCGTGGTGATTGCTAAAAACCCTTTCATGTTGCATGTTTTTGTTGCTGCAATGAACAAGGATTTTTACAAAGATCACTTATCCCGAAAAGACTTTAGGAGTAGTTTAACTGCTGTTAAAAACGTTTTTAAGATTTTGTTAATCAATGCAATAACGTGCACGTCTTTTTAACGATGCCACAACTTTAATCGGCCCAATAAGCGCAATAATTTAACGTTGAGGGTCAGGCCTGCATTAAAAAAATGGCCATTGATTTCGATCCAATCCTCTTTACGACGCAGGTCGATCAGGTTGGAAAAGAGGACAATTTGTGATTTTTGAAAAGGCGCCTTCCAGTACATGCCCCTGGCGGTAATGGCAAAACCCTCTTTGCCGTTGCCCAACAAACTTTGATCAGCCACCAGTAGAATCTTTTCGTCACGCGGAGGGAAAAGGAAGGCCTGGCTGGCGTTTTTGAGTTTGCTGATGGGCATTTGTAACAAATCGGTATAGATTTTTTCAGGCTCGCGGTCGAACTGCAAAAAATCTTTGACCACCTGAAACAGGTTGATTTCACTCATCGGTACGTTTTGGTACTTAAGGATGGCTTCAGGAAGTTCCACCTCGTTGAGGTCTTTGCAATAGCGAATGATGTAAAAATCGAGCAACTCTTCGAACAAATCTTCCACCATCCAGTTGAGCTGGGTCGTTTCCAACATACCCAGGGATTGTTGGTTGCGCAAGCGGTCCGCTGCTTGTGTAAAGCGCCGGGCGATCACATCACGAAAACCGGAAGGGTACATCCGTTCGGAATATGCCGTATATTGTTCAGGACGATGTTCCCGTTCGATGCGGTCTTTAAGCGCAAGAAAGAATTTTTCAGAAAGTTGGGGTTCAATTTCCAGCTCCATGTCAATACTGGGGACAGTGCTGCGTTGACTGGCAGTCCAATCGGGCTGGGGTGCTCCACAGTTGGAGCAGAACCGGGCGTCGTCCGACAAAACCATTTGGCAGCGAATACACTTCTTCATAGTAAGTTTGCACCGCAGCGTTGCTTAAGTAGGTGGTAACATTAAATCAATGTTTTTTGAAGGTCTCTTTTCCCCTCATCCTTCGTTAAAAAGCCTCGCCGTAGCGCTGCTATGGCTGCGTTTTTTGCCTTGGATGAGGGGAAAATAGCCGCTTCAAAAACCATCATTCAATATTACCACCTACTTGGCACTGCATTTTAATCGTCGAAAATAAACAAAGCTATTGAGCAAAACAATCCAGCTTGATTCCTGTTTGCTACTTTACTTCAATAAAAATGAAAATATTGGCAAAAAAACCAAAAAAAGCTGAGCTTCCTCAAAAAATCTGCCCAGTTTGTAAACGTCCGTTCAGCTGGCGGAAGAAATGGGAGAAGGTTTGGGCGGAGGTAAAGTATTGCAGTGAGCGGTGCCGGAGGGCGATTTAGTGATCAGCAATCCGCTTTCAGCAATCAGCTTAAGGTGTTTGTATCCAAAATTGTACAAGATGTCTGAACAAGAACAACCACACAACGAATACGCTTATCTGGCGTTTCACCCCAAAAACATCATTTTGGTGCTTTTGCTGATGGGTTTGAGCACCATTTTTATTGCTTTGTCTTTGGCCTACGTGTACAATCGGGTGAACCAACATTTGCCACCATTGCGCCTGCCTATCCTGTTTTTGTTCAATACCCTCATTTTGTTGGGGAGTAGCACCACGATGGTTTGGGCCAAAAAATCCTATCTGGCCGATCACACCGAAAACTACCAAAGGGCCTTGTGGTTTACGCTTGGCTTGTCCTTGTTGTTCATGGTGGCCCAAGCCATTGCCTGGTACATGCTGTTCAGCGACGGCGTTTTGATGAGTTCGGACAATTCGGCGGGTTATTTGTACGTCATTTCCGGCCTGCACTTTGCGCACGTTATTGCTGGGCTGCCGTTTTTGGGCTATTTCATCTACCAGGCGCGGTATCACATGAAAGAACCGGTCAGTGTACTGGTTTATTTCTCAGATCCAGAAAAACGCCTGAACCTCCGCTTGTTGGGCATTTACTGGCACTTTTTAGATGTGCTTTGGATTTATCTGGTGATCTTTTTTTACATCAATTATTTCATTCGTTAACGGCGCAGGACAATCTTTTCTTTCAAATTAAACCGTTGGCCACGGTTCAAAAAATAAAAAGGTCGGTTGGCAGCTGCGGACGAGCCATTAGCCTGGTTTGTATTGCCCAGGATGTTTTTGGCATCATAAATGGCCACAAAAGAATTGCCGATCACTTCGAAGGTATCTTTTTGCACCACGATGGCGGTACTTTCATCGATGCCGATGCCCAAGAGCTCGGGCTTTTGGCGAATCACCTCCACCAAATCAAATTGGCGGTTGCGCACCAGTAGATGCTGGTCAATGGTCACATTCTGGATAAAACCAAGCCCTTCGGTATGATCCCCAATCATCAGGGTATTGCCTTTGGTATCCCCCCGAACCATAAAGGAGCCCTGGATGGTTGCACCCGCCGAAGTGCCTGCAATGACGCCACCTCGCTCCAGCAGTGCTTTAAATTCGCGATGAGCCAGAGTGTTGAGGTAAGAATCGGCCAGGCGCCAATGCCGCCCACCCGTAAACCAAATCCCGGTGGCCTTGCGTAAAGGGGCTACAAAATTGGGATCATCGGCTTGCTTGCGGTCGCGGGTATGGAGTACAGTGACACTTTTTACGCCCAAATGTTGTAGCATTTCTTTTTCAGCGGAAGTGCCACCACTGATGTTGACGTCTTCATTGGCAGTGGGAATGACCACGATACTGGCGCTTTCACCACCCGCCAACGCTATAAAACGTGACCAAATGTCCGCCCCTACACTACCTCCCCCAACAATCATCAGTGCGCCCCGAGCCGGACCAATGCTGGGACTGCTGTCTTGAGCTTGGGCAAGAGTGAAAAAGCTCAGTAAAATGAGCAAAGGTGAAAGCGATTTTTGAATCAGGTTCATGTGCTGGTGAATTTACAAGGCTGTTATTTATACACCTTCCGCTTTTTTTTTACCTGTAGCCAGGTGCCCCACATCTTACTGTAGGCATGTACGTATTCAGTGGGGTGGCCTTCCTGGTTAACCAAGGGCTGTTTGCGATTGACCCACTCAAAAATGCCACCGTACAAATTGGCCGCATGGGGGTAACCTGCAGCCAGGAGTTTTTCAGCAACCTTTTCACTGCGGTAACCTACCGAGCAATATACAACGATTGGGCTATTTTTGTCTACCCGCTCTAGTCTGGATAGCTCAAAATCTTTGTAACCTACCCAAATGGCACCTTTGACGTGGCTTACCGCATACTCATTCCATTCCCGGGCGTCGATAAAAACGGGATAAGCTGCAAGGTTTTTGCTTACTGTTTCTACACTCAATTCTGGTACGGAGTGTTTCAACAATTTGCTTAGCACAAACTGATAGGAGCGGCTTTGCACCTGGGCATTTAAGCCAGTAAACAAACCCAGAAACATCAAAAAAGCGAACCAGATTTTGGCCTGGAGTCGGGTGAAATTGGGAATGACTTTGCGCATAAACCGAAACTTTACTGCAAAATACTGCTTTTTAGGGTTTTAGACTGGACATTGTTTTGAACAGAGGCTGACTACTAGACATTTTGCTCGGAGGACATCAATTGCCACGTGCTTTAGCGCGTGGATCGGGCCAGGCTTATAAAGTTTTTTGCAATAAACGATCTTTTGTAGCTGCCAGCTTTTCTCAATTTCTGGCTCATTTAGGGACGCTTTATTTTAAAAACTTCATCAGCTTGAAAGATAATCGAAAACCTCCAGGCTTTAGCCTGAATAATGATTGAATAGCCCCTGGCTTTAGCCTGGGGACTATGGCAATCGCTCTTTTGCGGGCTTTAGCCCAAGATTTTGGCTCTATTAAGATTGGGCTAAAGCCCGAATTTGATGGCATTCCTCTAACCCCAGGCTGAAGCCTGGGGCTATTGATGTCCTCCGAGCAAAATGTCGATTAGGGTGGAAAAGAGGCATTTTACTCCGTCAAAAACTTGCGGATATCCGCCGCCAGTTTCAGCATATCCGGCTCGTGCAGGTACACCATGTGCCCCGCTTCGTAATAGGTTTTGGTGACCCGCTCAGGCACAATGCCATTGCGGGCAAAGGTATATTCTGTATCAAAAAATGGGCAAATCAGGTCGTAATAGCCACTGGCTACCAGCACTTTCATGGAAGTATTGCGGCGCATGGTTTCGCCCAATTGGCGGGCTACATTGACGGGCATGGGCTCCCAATATTGGCCATCGGGCACGGGCCGCCAGCGCCATTTTTCGCCCACCTCGTCGTTGGAAGTCAGGTAAGGGCGATCCATTTCAACTTTTAGCGTAGAGGCAAAATAATGGTTCAAAGCTGCTGTATAAGCCCCACTGATCTGGTAATCGGATGGGTCGCCCAGGTCGGGTCCTTCGGAAACTTTATCCGCTTCATCCCCCATAAACCGCCCGTCGAGACGGCCGATGGCCAGGCCCTGATCCGCCAGCAATTGTTTTTGAAAGCGGTGCATCAGGATGCTGAGGTTCGAGCGGAGGATGTAGTTTTTGTCCAAACCGATGAAATAGGCCATCTTTTCAGCCACAGCGTTTTGCTCCGCTGGGCTTAACAAACTGCCCCGGTACAAGGCCGGAGCGTAAGTATCATATGTAAATTTACGGCATTCTTCCACAAAGGCTTCCAGCGTTTTGCCTTGCCCTGCTTTTTTGTGGTACCAGGCGGTAGCAGCCATACTGGGTAAGTAGGTCAGGTTGGAGGTGATGTTGTCGTGAATGGAAGTAGATCCAGTATAGTCCAGGGCTTGAGAAATCAGCACCAGGCCATTAAGATCCATCGTTTGGCCGTCCTTTTCCAATGCGTTGGCAACCGCAGCTGCTCGGGTGGTACCAAAACTTTCTCCAGCGATGTATTTAGGCGAAAACCAACGTTTGTTTTCAGTGACCCACAAGCGCATGAACTTCGCAATCGAAGCAGCATCTTCTTTCAAACCCCAATAATCTTCTCCTTTCCCCTTGCCCACTACCCGGCTGTAACCGGTGCCTACTGGATCGATAAAAACCAGATCGGTCAAATCCAGGAGCCCCTGTTTGTTGTCCACCAAGGCATAGGGCGCTGCCCCGTCGTCCTTTTTGGCATCTGAATCCACCTTGACAATTTGGGGGCCAAACATGCCCATATGTAGCCAAATGGACGCTGAACCGGGGCCGCCGTTGAACACAAAGGTGACTGGCCTTTTACTCAAATCCGTGAGGCCTTCCTGGGTGTAGGCTACGCTCCAGATGGAGGCTACGGAATCCCCCTTGTCGTTTTTCAAATAGGTTTCTTTGGCCGTGGCTTTGTAACGGATGATTTTTCCACCAAATACGCCTTGATGATTGGTGATGAAGGATTTGGGGGGCGGAATTTTGCTGGAATCGGCTTTTTCCTGGGCAGAAAGAGCGGTGGTCAACAAGGTTAAAAAGCAACAATACAGGATTTTCAGGCTGTGGCGCATCATACGAATGGTTTGGTGAAGAAGTGGTAAGACCTCAATACAAAGTAAATCATTTTTGATTAAACTTTTTTCAGTATACCCTCCCGATACCGGACCACCCAATTTTACAATTGTTGAACGAGCCGATCAGCTTTTTTGGGAAAATTTTGCGTAAAATAAAAGTGCTGGGCAATGACGAAGCATTCCCAGCACAAAAGGCTTAAACAACGTTAAATTTAAATCCAGGAATTATTTGGCTTGAGCCTTTGATGCAATGCGCTCGTTGGCAATTTTGCACCACTTTTCAGCCAGTTGGTATTCGATGGTTGGCGTCAAATTGCCTGAATTGACATTGAAAAATTCACAGGAGGTGTTTCCTTTATTGCTGGTAAAGACCAACTCAAACTTATCAATCACCTTGCTGCTTTGGTCTTGTCCTCCCACCATTCGGCTCGTCTCGTTGATCTGGCACTTTTGGACCTCTTCCAACAAGACCCATTGCGCAACTGGAGTACTCCGCAGGTTACTGACAAAAACAATGGCTTGTTTGGTTTCATCCAGCCCGATAGCGGATTTGAACCAAAGGTCGTGTTGGGAGATAGAGAAATGATTATTGGCAGCGAAGTCCAGAAGGGCCTTCAAGTCTTGTTGTTTTTTCTTTTTGGCAATGTTGCTCAAAACGATAAATGGCACCACACAAAGCAAGGCGATGATGCTCCACAGTAGGATGTTTCCTAAATCCATCTTTAAAAGAATTTGAATGATTGACACAAATGAACCATGTAGGCATAGCGATGACTACACGACTTTGAAACCTTAAAAATTGAAAACTACGCGAGTCGCGCAAGATGGAAGAGCAATCACCAAAAACTGTGGAAAGGATAAATGATATCGCAGCTGAAAAAACGCAGCAAGAGTTTGCGGGCAAAAAAGCGGTAATGCAAAAACGTACTTAAAAATACCTGCTCGCTGCTGCGAATGAAGGCGATGAAATCAAAAAAAGGCAGTTTGGAAAAAGAAGGGAAAGCATGTGAAACTCCACTGATTGCGCTTTCAATGGGGTTGCAAGGGCAGAGTAAATTCTTGGCGCTAAGGGTGTTTTCTTGTACGATTTCAGCAACCTGAACCACCCGCGATACCATCTCAGAATCCAATATCTTTCCACTATTTGAGCAGACAATACAGCCAAATAGAAGCAAAAAATGGAATAAAGTGGTAATACTCAAGAATTTCTTCACGGGGCAAAAATATAAAATACTGGGCAAATCAGCACAAAAAAACAATATCAAGAGATTGCCGAAACCGCCAGGATCACGGCCACAAAATGGCTGATGCTGGCTGCCAATACAAACAAATGCCAAACGAGGTGATGATAAGTATACTTTTCCCAGAGGTAAAAAATGACCCCCAAGGAGTACAACACTCCACCAACCACAATCAGGGTGAGTACATCGCTGGGCAAGTTCACAAAAAAAGTTTTGCCCGCCGCCAGCAAAATCCAGCCCATCAGCAAGTAGATGATAGTAGACAAATAGTTGAAACGATTGATAAAGAAAATTTTAAACACCATTCCGGCCAGGGCCAATCCCCACAATACGATCAGCAAAGTAATGCCGACCTGATTGAACACAAACAACAAAATGAAAGGGGTGTAACTACCCGCGATCAAAAAATAGATGCTGATGTGATCCAGAATCTGGAGTACTTTTTTGACCATTGGTTCCTGAAAGCCGTGGTACAGGGTGGAACAAGTGTACACCATCAAAAAGCTGAAGGCATATATGCTGACCCCAAGCGTAGCCACTGAGCTGCCACTTTTGGCAGCCAACGCAATGAGCAGGGGAATACATACAATGCTGAATAAAATGCCAAACCCGTGGGAAACACTATTGGCAATCTCTTGTTTGAGCACTTTGTTTGGGTAGGACGAGGCGTCAGTCGGCATGGTGATTTTTTTGAGTGTGGAAAAGGAAAGGAACGGTGCAAGGACTGGGTATATTGTAAAATTTCAATTTGTTGAACTTAAAGCAGCCCTAATGTTTTGAAAACACCTGCATTTCTAATAAGTTTGAAAAAAAATCATATGTCATCTCAGACATCAACTGTTGAAAGAACTACCGAGGTTTTGATCATTGGAGCTGGACCCTTTGGGATTTGCCTTGCTGCACACGTCCAAAAACTTGGCCTGGACTACCTCATGGTGGGCAAACCCATGGAATTTTGGAAAAAAAACATGCCCGCCGGAATGTACCTGCGTTCTGCCTGTGATTGGCACCTGGATGTAAGCGGCGTGTATACCATCGAGCGATATTTGGAGGAGCAGGGACTCAAACCTGCCGATGTTGAACCCCTTTCCCTCGATTTTTACCTTACTTACGTCCAATGGTTTCTGGAGCAAACCCAGCTCAAAAACCTGCCAGAATATGTCCAACAACTCAGCCGTGACGAGGACGGTTATTTTACCGCAATTCTGGAGAATGGGAGTCAAATTCGCGCCAAACAGGTCGCTATGGCCATCGGCTTTAAATATTTTGTACACCTGCCAGCCGATTTGCTGGCCTTATTGCCAGAAGGAAGGTACGCCCACACCTGTGATTTTGTCGATCTCCAGCAAATGCGCGACAAAGCTTGCCTAATTTTGGGCGGCAGGCAAAGTGCCTTTGAATGGGCAGCTCTGTTGGCCGAGGCGGGAGCCAGCGATATTCATTTGGCTTATCGGCACGATACCCCAGCATTTGTGGAAGCAGACTGGTCCTGGGTCAATAAAATCATCGACGGCATGGCGGATAATCCCGGCTGGTACCGAAACCTTAGCGAGGCAGAGAAAAAAGAAGTAGGTCATCGACTTTGGGCAGAAGGCCGCTTGAAACTGGAGCCCTGGTTGAAAAAACGAATAAGTATGGATCATGTCCACCTTTGGCCCAATACCCAGGTTGCTTCCAGCACAATCTTGCCAGATGGCGCGCTGGAACTCCAGTTGGACTCGGGCAAACAAATCATGGTGGATCAAATCATCCTGGCAACGGGTTACAAAGCGGCCATCGAAAATGTTCCCTTCTTAAAAACAGGCAATCTCCTGGCTCAATTGGAGATAGAGAATGGTTTTCCAAGGTTGGATGAAGCTTTCCAAAGCAATATCCCCGGTTTGTTCATCACCAGTTTGCCTGCCGGGCAGGATTTTGGCCCTTTTTTTGGATTCACAGTGGCCGTAAGACTGTCGGCGAAATTGATCGGAGAGGGCTTACGGATGGCTTGTTCGATATGAAAGTCCGAAATTTGGATTTAGAGCCATTAAAAAACTAGGGCCAGACTCCAAAGGATTAGTTTTGAAGTTGGCCCAGTACATAGCGTATATGTGGTTATTTCATTTTAGTCTCTAAATGGACTAAACACAATATTTTACATCACAGTAGTTCAAAAAAGGGGGCTTTAAAAGTTCCGAGAGAACCTAACTTCTCAGCGAGGTTTTCTCGGACTCAACAAATAATCAGCGTTCTAGTAAATTCCTGAAATTCAGTTTTTACTATGCTGCAAGGTATTGGGCCTTAGGGGCAAAAAAAAGGACAAATACTTAGATTTTGATGCAATAAAAAATTACATTTTTTATTGAGTATTTGTTCTTAATGAATTGATTTTTAATTTATTGACGAGTAGTCATTTTTTGTAAAAAAGCAAAGAATGACAAATGAAATTCCTGATGGCCATGGTTTGGATCATTAAAATCAAATTATTTATTGAGGTTTAACGCAAAAAAAGAACCGTTTCCCCTTTTTTCATCGGCAATCTCCAGTACTTTTCCTTTTTTTGGAGGTCTTTTTCATGGCCGGCAGGAACTTGCCAATTTCCTGGAGGCAGTTTGATCTGTAAAACCCCACCCTGCTCTGCCAGAACCTGGATCGACTGTGGCTTCCCGTCTTTTTGAATTGCAGAAATCAAAAATGCCCCTTCCGCCCGAAGTGACTCAAAGGAAATGTCTTCCCAATTTCTGGGCAGGGCAGGAAGCACCTCAATCACACCATCGTGGCATTGCAACAACAATTCGTGGATGCCTTGCGCAAAAGCAAAGTTCCCTTCCAACGTAAAAGGATGATAGGTGAAATTGGAATACTGGCCACCTTTTTGATCCCCATTGACGTGAAAACTATTGGCTACACAAAAATTGCGGGCAAATTTTTGCAACAAGTCGAGTGCCAGATCGCCTCGTTTGGCTTGCGCCATCAAACAAGCTGCCCAGGCGAAGGAATAGCCCGTCCATTCCCGGGTACCTACTGCTTGGAGCTGGTCCAATGACTTTTCGATCAAATCTCGGTCTGCCTCTCTTTGGTAATTGAGCACCTTGAGCGGATAAATGGCCATCAAATGGGCATGATGCCGATGGGTATGTTCAAAGGGTAAACCAGGAGCGATGGTCAAACCCTGTTGGTTTTGGGTGAAATTGGGCAATTCCTGGAGGATTTGTTGCCAATATTTGGCCTTGGCGCCGTTGCTTACCTGGGCAGTCATGGCAAAGGCATTTTTCACCAAAGCCAGATCATGGTTACTGAATGCCAAAAACCAGGCTTGGATGCTGTTGTTGAAAACTTCTGGACTGGAACTCAAAGGCAGTTGGCGCTCCTTGCCTTCCTTTTTAGTGATTTGATCCAGGTATTGAGCTACATCCTGCAAATAGGGGCGCGCTTTTTTCTGCAAAAAGGAAGGGTCCATGCTGTAGCGCCATTGCCAGTAAAAGTGTTGAGCCAACCACGCGCTGGTGGTCGGGCTCATGGAATATTGAATCCAGCCGCCCATGGGTTTGCCACTGAGTGTATTTACTCCCGGCACATTGAGCCCTTCGGTGCCAAAATAAGCTTGGGTCCAACGTTTGTTTTCGGGGCGTACCTGCCACAACCAATTGGTGAAAGAAGAAGTCAAATCGAGGTGATTGGCGGCGTAACCAGGCCAATAACTCAACTGGGTGTTGAGGTCGTGGTGGTAATCTCCTTTCCAGGGTGGCAGATTGCCATTGTCGGCAGTCCAGATGGCTTGTAGCGAAATCGGTGGGGTGTTGCTGCGGGCCACACTGCCAAATTTGTACATTTCCAGATAGTACTGTTTTTCGAGTAGACTATCGGGCAACTGTACACTGGATTTGCTCCAGTAGTTTTGCCACCAGGCTTGATGGCTGGGCCAGGGGGTGGGTTCATCAGATTGGGGTGGGAGAGGGGGCATCACCGCGAGCTGATCCACACTAATGGTCCATTGGCCAATCAACAAGTTTGATTTGTACCACTGCCACTCCACCAACACTTCGTAATAATGGCCCTCCCAGGTAGGTTGGTGATAGCGCAGGGATTGAGGGCTTTGGTTCAGGCTGCCTTTGGCGTAGCCCAGACGTTCGAGGCTTTGGCCTTCCACACTATTGCCAGTGGCACCACTTTTGCCGGTGTTGTAATTGGGAATCAGCAATTCAGGAAGGAATTCGGTATTTTTAAGGTTTTCAAAGCCAAAAAAACCACGCAATTCACTCGCATGCACATAATGGTTCATTTGGACGCCATTGTTGAATTCCACATTGGCGTAAGCATCTTTGATGTTCAAGGTGGATCTTTTGACCCCGCCAAATGCCCGACAATCAAACTCCAGGGCGGCGCCGGGGATTTTGGTGGGCGCGGCGTATTTTTCATAGGGCGTATCGCCAAGGGCTTGCACCGTGTCATATTGGTTTTTCAGCACCTGCTCTTTCACCCAGGCAAAACGCAATTTTTCAATTTCGGGCATGGGGCGGTCATCCCATAAGTCAACCCGATCCAGGCTGAGGCGGATTTTATCGTTTTTTTGCCACAATAAACCTCCCAGCCAGCCATTGCCTAGGGGCAGCCCTTCGTACCATTGGGTGGGCATGCCAGCAAATTGTAGGTTGTGTTGGGCCTTGGGCTGGGCCGACAAGTTGCTGCAGAAGGAGATCAGGAGGATAAAAATGATTAGTATGCGAGTTGATGTTTTCATAAACAAGGTCTTATGGCTTGATCAGGCAATATTTTTTAGCGTCGATCAACCAAGATACTGATTGAACTTTGTTGAAGCATTATCCAAATGTAGGGCCGCGGTACAATGCGGAGAATGAGAAATATTTGGATAAAAACTAAATGCCCTGTTTCCTTTAGCGTTTTTTACCACTCCAAATGACACAAACAGCCCAAAAAGGCGAGGCCAACTCTGTTTAAAGAGCTGGCCTCTAGCAATAGCGTATATGATGTGGTTATTGCATTATCGCAAAACACTAAAGCGTTCTACCAGGCTTGACTTTTCAGTATTCACCCGTAAGAAAAATAAGCCGGAGCCTTGGCTGGGTTGGATTTTGTGTTGATAAGCACCTGCCTTTTGGGCACCCAGATTATGCTGTTGTATTTGTCGCCCGCTTAAGTCGTAAATCTGGATAAAGACTTCTTTGCTGTCTTCATTCAGGTGGTAACTTACATTCAACTCGGCTCGGGTCGGGTTGGGGGAAAGCCGCAAATTGTCCAATTGTGGAAGGTTTGGCTCGGCCACTGAACCCTCCAATGCCGCTGGGGTGATAAAAGTTGCAGTGGGTGACCAGGCCGAGAAGGAAAACAAACATTTGACCCTTACACTAAATTCGTATTGGGTGCCAGGTGACAAACCGTCGATGGTTGTTCTGCTCAATGAAGTATTCAGTAGACTGATCCAATTCAGAGAACCTGTCTTGCGGTATTGCCATCCGTATGTTAGTGCCCCGGTGACAGAACAATTCAATTGAACTGAGGTAGCAGTCAAATTGCTGACTGAAATTTGACTAAGCGAAGGTAGACCACAAGCCTGCGACACAGTGGTAAACGTTCCTGAACCAGACCAGGAGCTCCATGCACCACCAGTGGTACATTGAACCGAAACTTGAAATTCATAATTGGCGTTGACCGCCAAGGCACTTAGACTTACGGAGCTGCTTACCCCTGCCGCTAGGTCGATCCAGCTACTGCTACCAACTATCCGATAGCGCCAATCGTAGCTGGCCATGCCACTCACCGCACAATTTAAAACGGCCGAATTGGCACTGACGTTGCTGGCTGAAATTTGAGCTGTGGTCGGTGCAACACAAGCTAAGGCCAAAGTGCTGAATGATTTTGAAGCCGACCATGCGGTCCAGGTTCCGCCAGCGGTACATTGTACGCTCACCTGGAATTGGTAATTGCTGCCAGCATTCAAGCCACTGATGTTTGCGCTGGCTGCGCTGGTATTGCTCAGGTCGGTCCAAAGGCTGGTGCCAGTCAAACGATACCTCCAATCATAACTAACCATACCTGCCAAATTACAACTAAGCATAGCACTATTGGAAGTGATACTGGTGGCAGCAATTTGAGTGGTAGTTGGCGTTGGACAAACGAGTGCTGATGTTGTAAAGGTTTTGGAAACAGACCATACGCTCCATGCACCTCCAGAGGTACATTGTACTGCTACCTGAAACTCGTAATTGCTGGATGCCACCAAGCTGCTCAAGCTGGTACTACCCGTACTGGTATTGGTCAAATCTATCCATGTACTGCTTCCTACCAGGCGATACCGCCAGTCATAACTCACCACACCAGTTACACTACAGTTGAGGGTAGCTGCGGATGTAGTGACAGCGGAAGTGGATAGTTGCGCAGAACTGGGGGCATTACATGACCCCGCCAGGGTTGTAAAAGTTTTAGAAGCGGACCAGGCCGTCCAGGCGCCTCCCGTCGTACATTGTACTGCTACCTGGAACTCATAGTTGCTCGCAGCCACCAAACTGCTCAAGTTGGTACTGCTTGCCGTCGTATTGTTTAAGTCGGTCCAGGTACTGCTACCGACCAAACGATAACGCCAGTCGTAACCCACTACACCCGTTACACTACATCCAAGTGTAGCTGTATTGGCACCCACATTACTAGCAGCGATTTGGGCTGTAGTTGGGGCTACACAAGCTGGTGCTTCCAGGGTTGTAAACGTTTTTGAAGCCGACCAGGCAGACCAGGCTCCCCCAGCTGTACACTGTACACTTACCTGGAATTGATAACTACTTGCCAAATCCAAGGCGCTGATGTTGACACTGTTGGCACTGGTATTGGTCAGATTGGTCCAAAGGCTGGTAGCCACTAAACGATAGCGCCAATCGTAGCTCACTACGCCAGCTACACTACAATTCAAAGTAGCGGTAGTGGAAGCAATATTTGAAGCTGAAATTTGAGCAGTAGTAGGTGTAGTACAAACAACGCCTGTAGTTGTAAACGTTTTGGAAGCGGACCAACTTGTCCAAGCTCCCCCAGCTGTACATTGCACCGAGCCCTGAAATTCATAATTGCTACTAGCGCTTAAACCCGTTAGGTTGAGCGAATTGGAAGTTGAAGAGGCTACATCAACCCAGGTAGCACTGCCTACCACCCGATAGCGCCAATCATAGCCAACTAATCCACTGATGTTGGTAAGCAAAGTTGCTGAATTGGCGGTAACGTTGTTGGCTAAAAGTTGAGCTGTGGTGGGCGTATTACAAACGGCCCCCCCTCCACTTAAGCAAGTAGCGGCAGCTACAGTGGCGCGGATAAGATCACCGGGTTGTTGGCCGAAGCCCAGATTCAGATCAATACCAATATTGTCCAACAGGTGGCAATAACTCATGATGGTACCTTTAAATGGCACCGTAGGTGGAGGTAAAGCAGTACAGGAGCCCGTTCCTGAATAACCAGCGGCAGGGCCACAACCATCCAGCGGAGTATTGTTGCCATTCCAGGCGCAATCATGGGTATGGGGCGAGCCTAAATTATGCCCCATTTCGTGGGTGATCACATTGGCCGTCCAGGAATAGGTGGGAAATTCCGAGTAGGTGCTGTTGACAAAACTATAAGCATACCCATAACCATTGCATAATCCGGGGCGATAGGCAATCCCTCCTCCAGTTGGCTGACCCCGCGATACCAAATGGGCGATATCGCCATTGAAGGTCGGTCGGGCGCTGCGGAAAGAAACCAAAGTATTGGAGGTAGAATTAGTAGGGTAAGCATCTGGAGTAGTCCAGACAAAAATTTCAGAAATGACTACCGTAATGCCTTCGTTTTTGTACAACAAAGATACAATATTGAAAATGCCATTGATGAAATCGGCGGCTCCGGTAGCCCCACCTTTTTCGATGACCAGATCGTACTCACATTCAAAATAAACCCTCACGGTTTTATCAACAGCAGTAACACCCCGCAACTCACCTAGCTTGTTTTCTGCTTGCCGAATTTCCTTTGAAACCTCGCTCGATCCGCAGTTAAAGGACTTGTCAAAATCCAGGTCATCTTCTCGGTAAACGGTGTAAGCATCACGTAGATTAGCCCCTTCTAAGCGGCCTAATACCCAGTTTGAACTTTCAGAAAAGCCAATTACACCCATTACTTCATCTTTAAAAAAGCTCAAAGCAACACTGGTTTTTGCTTCATTGCGCAGCACTCCACGATAGTGAATACCGGGCTGATAGGCAATCGGGCCATCAGCGGAAGTGGTGAGTTTGAAATCAGGAGTGTGTAAGTCAATCCGGATTAAATCCATCTGAAAAACCTGCCCATTCTTGTCACGGGGTAAGGCCAAGGACAGGGCTTCTGGACTTTGCTTATTCAATTCAGCTAAAGCATTTGGGTCGATTTTCAGGACGACACCTTCGGGAGGGTTTGAGCGTAAGGGAAGCACATTTGCAAGCGCATCCTGATAGCTAAAAAGTGAATAAGGGCGGAATACCACCCCCTTTTGACGAGCTGATTGAATCTGCTCCAATACCCCGTTTTGCTGGGCCTGGAGTGGAATGTTAAAGAAACAGGTCAAAAGAAAAAAGTACATCGTGGTAGCTGGTATCAGCTTGTGGAAACTAGTAAACTCGCGCATAGTTGTATTAATTGTTCATAAGGGAAATAAAATCGTAGAAGGGAGTGGAATTCAGGTGTTTGGATATAGGTTAGATGAGAGCTAAACGCAGCTTTTTGGCTAATAATGTAACCTGAATGGAGAATGGATAAAAGTTCAGGGGAAACCCTAAATTAAACTTAAGGGCTTCCCCAAAACATTGAAACTTTAGCGTTCTAGGAAACCTGAAAACCAGGTTATCTAAGGTATCTGCAAGGTAGAGCGGTTTTTGCGCAGAAAAAAGGACAGATTGCCCTGGTTTTTTTTAGCAATTTTAAGTGTAGTTATTAATGTTTTTTGAATAAAAAAATGATTACAAGCAATTTAGTGTAGTTGAATTTATAAAAGCTAGTTTGAGAAAACCACCCCGGATTTATTTCCCAAGGCTGCCTGCCAGATACCTAAAACTAATGCCTGCTTGTCCGTGTCTACATTTTATTTATATTTACCCCCATTAAAGCGACAACTTGTGGTAAAGTGTTGATCAGACGCATTATACAACTATTGACCTCATTGGCATTGGTGCTTGTGATTTACGATTTTGGCTATGTTCAGAATCGGCGTGAAGAGATTTTGATTTTTAACGCCTATTTTGGTCTGACCCTCAGCTTCGCAGTTTTAGAGTCCTATCGCTTGTACAAAGGCCAGATTCCCTTCAACCTCTTTTATTTCATCCGACTGGTCTTGCCGTACACCGCCTTTTCGGTGATTGCGGTAGATTTGTTGTTTTGGGGTGAAAGCCTGCGCTCGGCGGTTGCCCGCAATGAAGGCTGGTTTTTTATCAATATCCTGCTGTTGGTTTTATACGGTATGTCAAATATTGCCAGTCTATTGTATCGACGCAATTTTTCGCCGGCCATCATTTTTGTCAGCAGCTTTATGATTGTGATTTTTTTTGGAACCATCTTTCTCAAACTGCCGAATGCGACCAATGCCGGGATTACCTGGTTGGACGCCATTTTTACCATTACCAGCGCGGTGAGTGTGACGGGTTTGGCGGTAGTGGATACCCCGACTACGTTTACGATCATGGGCCAAACGGTCATCATGGTGTGCATTCAATTGGGAGGTTTGGGGATGTTGACCTTGACGGCCTTTTTTGCTTACTTTTTTAAAGGCAAATCTTCCTATGTAGAAGGACTGTTTATCCGTGACTTTTTGAGCTCCGATCAGTTTGAAGGTTTGTTGGGTTTGGCCATGAAAATTGTATTGCTCACCCTGGGGATAGAGTTTATTGGGGCTTTTTTTATGTACATCAACTTGCCCGAACAGGAATTTGATTCCTTTTTTGATAAAGTCTTTTTTTGTGCCTTTCACTCCGTATCCGCTTTTTGCAACGCCGGATTTTCAACGCTGAGCAATAATTTTTACGAAGCCCCCTTTCGGTTCAATTACAACATTCACCTAACTACTGCCTTTCTAATCATCATCGGAGGTCTGGGGTTCAGCATCATGTTTAACCTTTTTATGCTGGTCAAATACGCCATACTCAATTGGTACAATCATTTTGTAGTACACCTCGTGGCTTATCGCAAAGCAGTGCGGATCGCCACCCTCAATACCCGGGTGGTAACCTTCACCACAATCATCCTGCTCATAACCGGGACCCTTGCTTTTGGAGCATTGGAATGGAATGGGGTACTCAAAGAACATCCCACGCTGTGGGGTAAATTGGTGACCTCCTTTTTTGGCTCGGTAACGCCGCGTACGGCCGGATTCAATACGGTCAATATGGCTGAATTATCGCGACCCATTGTGTTGGTTACCATCCTTTTGATGTGGATTGGAGCCTCCCCGGCGTCGACGGGTGGTGGGATCAAAACCAGTACTTTTGCGGTAGCCATCATGAACATTTACGCTGTGGTGCGCAACAAACCGCGTATCGATTACGCGGGCAGGGAAATTCCGCAGGACTCCGTCAACCGCTCTTTTGCCATCATTGTATTGTCTTGGTTTGTGATTGGTTTAGGCTTCACCATCATGGCTCAGGCCGAAAACAATATTCCTTTTTTATCCATCCTTTTTGAATGTGTGTCGGCTTATGCCACGGTCGGCTTGAGTCTGGGCATTACCCCCCAACTGTCTGATATTAGCAAAATCACATTAATTGTGGTTATGTTTGTGGGAAGAGTGGGCGCAATCACTATCTTGATTGGGCTAATCAAAGATGTAGATTGCAAGAATTACCGCTACCCACGGGAATCGGTACTGATCAATTAATGTATGAAACTTAATTTGTTGCCATTGCTATGCAGTGGCTTACTGTGTTTGGCTGCAAACCTATTGCAGGCTCAACAAACTAGTGCCTTTGATCTTTCCATTACGGGGGCTTATCAGGAGCGCGCTTTGCCAGAAATTTTGGGCGATCTGGAGTCACGCTACCCCGTCAAGTTTTATTACATACCCGAAAGGATTCCTTTTTATCCCATCACCATTGAGTTCAAAGGGCAACCTTTTTATCAGGTGATGAAAAAATTGCTGGAAGGTAGTTTATTGACCTTTACCAAATGGTCCCCCAATGAAATGGTCCTGGTGCCTGAAGACCAGCGCAACCGTGCTTTTGTGGAAAGTATGATCAAAAAGTGGAAAGAAGGGGAATGGAAAGCGCCGATTTTGTCCAGTATTGCGGAAAAAAGTTTCACTTTCGGCTCAGCCAATTCAGCCCCAGCTGGAGGCAAGCTGAGCATCAAAGGGCGGGTCCAGGACGACGAGAGCAATGAACCCATCCTAGGGGCGACCGTGCTTGTGCGGGAAACCGGACAAGGTGAAGTCAGTGACGAAAAAGGCAATTTTCAACTCAAACTGGCCCCTGGAAAATACACCCTGCAAATCACC
>JAAFHQ010000090.1 GCA_013298445.1 Chitinophagales bacterium
CCGGCCTGCAGAGGCACGGGCAAGGGAATTGTCCAAGGAAACGGTTACGCTAGACTCACTGGTACAACCATTGGCACTGTTGGTAACTACTAGTTTGTAGGTACCCGGTGCATTGACCTGAGGAGTCAGGGTATTGTCGGGCGTAATGGTTCCATTGCCGCTTCCAACTGTCCATTTGTAGGTAATGCCTGCCCCAGTTGCTGATCCAGCACCATTAAGGGATATTTTCACCCCAGCACAAGCGATAGGCACTGGTGTGACTGCTTGAACAACTGGTTTTTGCGAATCATCAGCAATGGTAGTAGTCGCCTTGGTAGAACAGGAGTTTTGTGTATTCAAAATCGTCAGCTCGTAAGTACCACCTTTGGATGCACTGATTTGTAGCGGATTGGCACCAGGTGCTACTGCTTGCCCATCCGGGCCTTTCCAGGTAATTTGGAACAAGGCACCTTGAGAACCAGTGGCCGTAACTTGCACCGCTGGGGTCTTACAAGTAATGGCAGGGGCCTGAGCAATAGAAGCCTGTGGCGCTGCTTTGTCCGCAGTGACCACTAAACTATCCGCCCGGAAACAACCATTCGAAGTATCCCGCACTGTAAAGATGTATACCCCGGCTTGGGTGATTTTACCCTGAAGCACATTCGCTGGAGTTGGAGCTGTACCACCACCTTTCGCTGTCCAGGCATAAGTAAATTTGGTGCCTGTGGAAGAACCTGTACCGTTTATGGACAAGGTATCCGATTTACAGCTTAAAGTTTGATCTGCTCCAGCTTGAGCTACCGGACGGGCTGTATCTGCTGTAATTTGTGCCAATCCTTCCCCGATACAACCGGTAGTTGAATTGGTCACCTTGATGGCGTAAGACCCTGCCCGGTTTACGCGGGAACTAATGGTCGCTCCACCGCTCACAATATTTCCATTGGTGGTAGTCCATTCAAAGCTATAATTGGCAGTAGCAGGACTAACACTTGCAGTCAAAGTTGCATTGGGTGTTTTGCAGGTGATTTTCGGCAGATTGGCAATGGTCACTTGAGGTAAGGCAGCATCCTGGGCAACAACTGCCGAGTCAACCATCGAACATCCACTCAAAGTATCCAAGGCCGTCAAACGGTAAGTGCCTGCAGCAGTAATGCGCAGAGAAGTAGAATCCTTTGCAAAAGCCTGACCATTACGTGTCCAGGTTAGGAGCAGGTTTTGGCTTCCCCCAACTGTACCTCTCAAAGACAAACTTGGCACCTTACAGGTCAAAGTTCCACCCGCGCTGACATCAGCAGTAGGTGTGGTTTTATTCTCTTTGACCACAACAGTATCATTGGTAACACAACCACTTGCGGTATTGGTAACTGCCAGGAAGTAAGTACCAGGAGCAGTGACAATTGCACTGAGTATGGTATCTGTACCAACTTGAAAGGCACCACCTGTACTGGTCCATTTTGCCTTAAATTGAGGCGTATTGCTGATGGTGGTAGTCAATACTGGTTTATTCGTTTTACACGAAATATCCACATCTTTAGAGCCGATAATGTTCGGGAAATCCGGGCTTGGTTTCACCAGAACAGTATCAAAGGCCAAACAGCCATTGGCTTCATCCACAGCGCGCAAAAGATAAGTTCCTTGAGTAGTTACATCAAATTTGAGGGTTCGACTCAAGATTGTATTATTTTCATCCAGCCATTCATAAATAACTGGTGAACTGTTTTGTGATTTACTCCCATCCAGGGTCACCGTTTCACCTTTACAACCCAGGAAAAGGTCACTGCCCGCATTTGCATTAGGACGGGTTTGAGAATTTTTCACTTCTACTGTATCTACCGCCTTACAACGGGTGATGGTATCCCGAACTTCCAGGGTATAAAATCCTGGATTAGTGGCTTTTGGGTTAAGTGAGCTCACTTCTGAAGGATCGATGGTTGTACCCACTGGGCCGCTCCATTTGTATTTGATGGTAGTACCTTGGGTAGATTTGCTTCCATCCAGACGGAGGGTATCCCCTCGACAATCAAGAAAATCATCATTCCCCGCATCAGCAGTGGGGACAGGGGCGTTGCGCACTTCCACTGTATCCTTGCCCGTACAACCCGTAGTTTTATCAAATACATTAAAGACATAAATACCTGGTTCTGCCACTACGGTAAAGGTTCGATCCGTACTACCCTCTATTGCACCTGAAACGGCTTCCCATAAATACCCGATATTCGCACCTGCTGCGCCACTTCCGTTTAAGCGCAGAGGGCTAAGACAACCTTTGATGGTATCTCGTCCGGCATTCGCCAGTGGAACCGTGGCATTTTCGGGAATATCAAAGGTATCTACCCGAATAATGGCATCAGAACCTTGTCCACTAAATATCCGTAACTGTACCCTTCCTGCGGGCAAATTGATGGCTTTTTGTGTAAACTGCAGTGGTGCATTTTGGCCCAATACAGTCCAGGTATAGAAGAAAGTCTTATCCGTACCTGTACCGTCTACTGCTTTTACTTGAATGGTTCCGTTACTCAGCCCAGGACAGGATACCTGCGTAATGAGCGTATCAACAATCAGGATGGTGTCTTTAACACATACTTCACCTGCTTTTGGGAATACACTTCCTACTCCATCCAGGGTAGTTACCGATGGATTGGGGCTATTGTTGATGTCGATTTTATGGCACTCATTAATGCCCCCAACCAATTCGAAACACATGGTGAAAATGGTCGAAGAATCGGCCAAGTCCTTACCAGCAGGATTGCTGTAATCCACAGTCATTAAGCCTACATTCGCTGAAGTTACATCCAGTTTAAATCCGGTCAATCCATTGGCAGGAGCCGCCGAAACAAATTTCAACGCCGTTGGCCAGTTGACTTTGAATTGGGTAGAGGTTACTTTTTTAAAGCTTTCTACTTTAAAGTCTACACATACAGTGTCTTTAATGTACCCGGTATTCTGGCCCATCAAAAGGAAAAACCCAGTCGGATTCAGGATGCAAAATCCAGTAGGTGACCCGGTAATCCCTACGTTTTTACCGTTTGAGGTACTGAGAATAGCCTGGCTCTCCAAGGGGAAATCCAAAATTTCGATGTTGTTGTCACAATTATCCTGGGATCCCAACTCGCCAGGAGATGGGCCGATGATTTTATAACATACCTGGAAAATTACGGTGCCTTCAGGTACGGTAATGGGCGTTTGAGATTCGTAGTTGAAAGTCAATGCCCCACTCTTAGCGCCAGCATCATCAAAGTGGGTATTGAAATTCAATCCTGGGAGCCGGGCGGTATTGAGGTTTTTGACCTGGGTAAATTCGATGTCAGCTGGTTCCCAGTTCAAAGAAAATTGAAAGTCAATGACGTTTTGGAAATTACCTACTGTCACATCTGTACAAATCTCATCACCAGGCTTGCCATTTCCAGCTTTAAGCACAACCCTTACACCAGCAGGCTGCTTGATTTGTACTTCACAGTTGCTGGGTGCCAATCCTTTGTTGAGTACACTACCTCTTTCGTTGATGATGGCTGTATTGCGATTCAACTGCACAGGTGCTTCCAAAATACTATCTCCTGGGCTAGTTCCACCTAAACCGATTGCTTTAAAACAAACGGAAAAGACCTCCTCGCCAGGACCAACGTTGGCCGCGAGGTTACCAGCTGCGGCCCAGTTTAAGCCCAAAACACCATTGGCTACATTGGCCTTGTTGAAAAGCGCGTCTACCAAACCAGGTACCTTGTTACCAGTAGGAATAGAAACTCGGACAAACTGTAAAGCATTGGCGTTCCATTCTGTGAGGAAGTTCATGGAGTTCACGTTTGCAGTCCCTTGCGGAGCAGTCACTTTAACACATACTTCCTGGTTGATCTGCACGGGAGCACCGCAATCCAGAGCCAGTTTTAAGCCAGGAGGATCACACTGGTCAATCGTAACGTAAGTGGATGTACCAACGATAGGAATCACCTCGCCTTCTTTCACCGTATTAATGGCCTCTCTTTTGGTTGGAGAATCCGAGAAGGAAACCTCCGCGAGATTGGATCCACAAGGGCCAATAATTTTAAAGAAAACCTGAAAAATGGCTGTACTGTCCTTTAAAGATGTGCCATTTCCCTGAGGGTCGATATAGGACCAGGAAACAGTTAAGTTGCCCTTGCCAATACTACCTTGAGTATCATTGGGGCGCCCGAAACTGCTTGCGGAAAGGTTGGTCAAATTTTCCAATGGCACAACGCTACTGAACTCCAAAAGGCTTGTATCATAGTTCATTGAAAACTGACAACTCGTCAATTTATCAAATCCACTCACTTTTACGTTGACGTAAACAATGTCGCCAGTAGCGCCCGCTGCCTCCGTGGCGAAAAGCCGAATCGGGCGAACACCAACTGAAACATCTCCTACCGTTGAATTGGGGTTGTAACCAATCGCATTACATTGATTGACCCCAAAAAAGCGCTCAAAAATGATGGGGTTCAAATCTCCGGTAAAATCCCGATCATCGGTCGGCGCGACACTGGTTGCTTGACCATATTTACCAATCACTTTAAAACATACTTCAAAAATAGCTTCAAAGTCATTGAGGGTAATCGAATTGGCCTCAGAGCAGGGTCCTGGCGACCAGTTCAAGAATAACAAGCCTGATTTAGCACGGCTTGAATTAAAATCGGAGACATCCAGTGCAGGCAATTTACCAGTAACCCGGACTTCCTTAAATTCCAAAATTGTGCTATCCCAGCGAATGGGTAATTTGACAGAAGTGATGTCGGTAAAGTCTTTGACCGTCACTTGAATACAAATCTCTTCACCAGTGTTTTTAACCCCGGAAGAAAAGTTAACCGAAGGCCCTTGAGCCCAGGTCATCATTTGAACAGCTAGGATACAACCCAGCAGAGCAAGAATTTTTTTCATGGAAGAATGAATTTGGGACATGTTGTCCATTTTCCAGTCTTAATTCAATTCATGGAAATGAACTGAGCGATCAATTTTGGAATGACAAGGTTAAGTTCAACTCGTGGGTAGCTCCTGTGGAGGGGCCAAATGTACTGAAGTTGTAATCGAAACCATAGCCTAAGCGGAATGTATTGTTTAACCCCGCATTTTCACCGAGCACAAATCCCGTTTCCAGGTGTACGGCTCCTGCTGAAGAACCACCTGCGCCAATCCAAAGAGCCGTGGGCATTTGGTAGCGCAAGTTGACATCGACGTTGACCGGTGCGTTGGGAGTATATTTCACCCACATCGATGGCTCGAGAAAACCGTCGTTGCGGAAAAACTTGTAATACCCGATTTGGCCATAAAAGTGTTGAACCCTTTTGGTAAAAAACTCGCCCTGATCATTGGTAAAGGTGAGATCCAAGCCAAAAGCTTGTGGAACGGAAAGACCTGCGTAGAAATAGTCGTCAGAAAATCGACCTCCAACTGATTTGTAGAAAAACACACCTACACCTACATCTGGGAACATTTGCCCCTGGTCTACTCCGGAGAGCGCATCGTTATCGTCTCGAAGTTTAATTTCCGAAGAACGAACACGGTATTGTACCATCCCTGCGGTAAGGCCAATGGATAAACCACCATATTCAGGGTCTTCAGACAATACCCCGGCAATACGACCATAAAACCCGGTAAATCCAGTTGGGCCCGTTTGGTCGTTAATCAATTGACCGCCAAACATCATGGCGACTCCGCTGCCACCGGAATTGAGGTAGGAAGCGCGCAAGGTTTGTGTTTTGGGCGCAGCCCCCCCGAAACCAGCCCACTGGCTACGGTAGGAAGCCCCAACACTGATGTTGTTTCCATATGCAAGAAAATCTGACTCAACCGCCGCAGGGTTGATAATAGTCTGATTTTCACGATACTGAGTGAACAGGGAAAGCTGTTGAGCGAATGAAACAGCGGTCGTCAATACAAAAATGACAAGTAAACATACTCTGGTCATGGGACGAGTTTTTGAGATGGCCAAAATTACCAAAATTCCCTTTGCTTGGTTGTTAAATAATTTTCAGCCCCAAAAATATCTTTTTTTTACGTATTTGAATTATTTCCAGGCAAATTTACGGTCTCCGCGATAAATAAAGGAAAACCATACACGTAAGTTCCTGATACAGGGCAAAAACCATTACAAGCAAAACCAAACTTCGCCAAACGCAGCCGAGTGGCTGTTAGACTTGTCTAGGGTGTACCAAATCAGGCTGAATTTTAATCGAAGTACTATATGAATGCAGATTTGTAAAAAATATTTTAAAAAGTAACAAAAAAAGCTTTGACTGCATGACAATATTGGGGCAACTCAAAAAATGACGGGTGATACCGGAATATAAAGACGCACGGCCGTGCGTCTCCAAATTGCCTCTGTTTTTAGAGACGCACAGCCGTGCGTCTCTACGGTGCGCTGCTCCAACATTGTCATGAACTCACTGCTCAATAAGTTTTCCACCTCGTTTTCAGCCATTTTTTCACCCCTTTGGCTGCTTTCCCGGTGATGCTGAAAAATTTCTGGGCTTCTTTTAGATTGGTTTGTGGGTTGGCTTCGTGAAAACGATCGGCCATTTTGTACACCAGAGACTTGAAATTTTCTCCTGCTGCGCCCGAAGTGGCATAATTCGCATTCAGAATTTCGCTAATTAACGGTATTTGGTCAGTAAACAGACAATTGTGATCAACGTAATATTGTGCGAAATCAAAATGTTTAGGGTCGCGGAGGTATTGCTCCATTGGCTGGAGTTTAAAACCAAAATTGCCCAGGTTGTTGGTTTCAAAAGAGCGCTCCAGCTTACGGTACTGGCTTTCAAAAGCTTCCCAGTTTTTGTTTTTTTCCAGGTTTTGGAACTCCAGTTGGGCCAGTTCAAAATCTTTGGGTGCTTCGTATTTGCGCAGTGCTTCGTTGATGCTGTAAATGTCAAGATCGCAGTAAGTGGCGGCCTGACAAACCGCAAATATCTTTTGGTAAATGTCGTAAGCTGCTGCAAACTTGCGTTGGCTGATCAGCTGTTCAGCATTTTTTACCCCCGTTTCGTACATTTCCCTTTCTTCAAAACAAGAGGCCTTGGCAATGTTTTTATAGCGACTTTGCAGCGCCGCAGGTACTGGCAAGGGGTAGGAAGACAGGTATTGCCGGAAATTTTTGAGCGCTTCGTATTTCGCCTGTTGGTCGTAAGTACGTTCTACCTCACTTAATTTTTTGTCCAACAATTCAGCAAACACCTGGTCGCGCAAACGTTTGGCATCATCACGCATAACCAAGCTGCTGGTCTGGTTGTTTTCCACCAATGGATGCAATAAATCCAAGGCTTTTTGAGGGTTACCCTGTGCTATCAAGGTCTGCCCACGGGTCAATTGCAACTTGAATTCGGTATCCACAAATGGGTCTGGCTGGTTGGCGCTCACTTTCAGGTTGCGGGCCAAAGTGATGTTTTCCTTGCGAAAACGAGTCATTACAGCAGCCGCATCATCCAGCGCACCAGAAGTGATCATCCCCTCCAAAAGTCGTTTTTCGGCATCCACCTTGCGGCCAAAAAGAATCGGCCCCCGGGTTACAAAAGCATTGGTCAAACTATCGCCGGACTGGGCCGTGGTGATGAAAGTACTCAGGTCTTCAAAAAGCACTACACCTGCATCGATCTGGTCGTTGCGCAGGTATTGATCCAAATAGCCCAAAGTACGCAAGCTAAAACTCCGCCGCATCCGCGCCACCTGAGCGGTTTGGGTTTCAGTCAAGTAAGGGCGATACAAGGTCCGCACCGAATCCAGGGAGTTGAAGCGGCGAATGGCCGTTTCCGCAGTTCCGGGATTGAACATCCAGCGCTCTGCCTCTTTGGCCAAAAAACTGTAATGGTCCTGGCTCAGGCGGCGACGTTCTTCCCGGCTATTGTTTTGAGGAAGTGCCCCCGTCATTTGTTGTTCCAGGCTTTCCACCTTGCTCAAGGCGCGGAAACCTTCCTGAAAGCGTTGTTGGTCGCGCAGATTACCGACCTTGCGCAGGTACTCCTGGTGCAAGTCGACAAGCATATCATTCGTATTCAAAAACTGAAACCCAGAAGTCCGCTGCATGTTTTGCAGGTCATTCAATGCGGTTTCAGCCTGGCTTAGGTTGTCGCCGCGCAGGTAGTCCACAAAGCGACGTTGGCTGTTATCCGAATATTTGCGCAGAGCTTCCTGCTTTTCTCCCCGCAAGGAAGAGCTCGCATAACTGTTGAAATACCGAGGGTTGGCATCGGCGAATACAATCGCCTGGTTGTAGTAATTGTGAATCAGCGACCAATCATTGCCCGAAGCAGCCTGGCGGGCGCGTTGCTGCAAGGCTGCCAACTCGGCCTGATAAGCTTGTTGAATCAGGTTTTCCAGCTCCGCAAAACAGGCATTTTGGTCCCGGTCAGTGCTCAAGAGTTTGCAATATTCCCCAGCAAAAGTCCGTAAGTGGTCCTCCTTCAGGCGCAAGGTCGGCTGACGCCCGGCCTCAGCAATGGCATCGTCGCGTTCTTTGTAAATTACGCTGGTGATTTCACGGTTGAGTTGTTCGGCTACATAATCGCGGTTGAGGCGAATGGCGTAGCGCAATTGCTCGATCCGGCGGCGGTAATCCAGTTGGCGACGACGGTACAAGATATTCTGAACTTCAGCGCGGGCAGCTTCCCGGATTTTATAGCCCAGGTCATTGAGCGACTTATCGCTGAGTTGGTATTTTTTGACAAAATCAATAGCGTCGAGATAAGCGTTTTCTTTGTCCTCAAACGCAGTGGATTGCTCCATTTTGCTGCGTAGCCGAGTCAGTTCTTCTTCTTGAAGGCGGTACTTGCGATCACTGACCTCAGTTTTTTTCCCACTCAGGTACGTCGGATTTTCATTGACCAAGGCTTCAACATCGGCCAGGGCTCTCCATTTTTCCTCAAAAGTGCGACGATTGGCGATGCTGTTGAGCAGTTCGGTGTAGCGATCGGCGTGTAATTTTTTCAACAAATCTTCTGCTGTGGTCTGGCAATTCCAGTTGAGTACAGCCAGGCTGTTTTTTTCACAAAAAGCCTTTGCCTCTAAAAATTTGCTGCGTTTTTGTTCGAAGCTACTCGCATTTTTTCCAGCTTCAATCAGGGCGTCAAAGCGCAATTGGGCGTCTTTTTCCCGAATCCGGTCACTACAGTTGTCGGTACTGTAGAGGTCGCAAAGCTCTCTGGCTTCTTTGAGGCGATCCTGATTGTTGAGGTCGATCAAACGTTTGGTTTCGCGGGAAAAAGCAATTTTGAGCTGGCTGTCACAATTCTCCAACTTGGCGGTGGTACAGAGTTCTTTGGCCTGGCGCAACAAACTAACGACATCCGCACTGCCCTGCGCTTTTTTGAGCAATTCATCAAATTTGGCTTGATCCGTGGTTGCAGGGGGTGTTTTGATGGTATCCTCTTTGGTCGGTTTGATCTCGATTTGCGCGCGTGGGCGGCCCGAGCTTTTTTTGAGCAGGGTGTCTAGTTTTTGGGCAAAGCCAAATACGCTGAGCAACAAGAAGCCAGTGAGCAGGAGGAGTTTTTGACCTAAACGAGGTTTACATAGCGTTTTCATACCACAACAAGTTTGGTTGTTCGGGAGGTAAATGTCTTTAAAATTACAAACTAAGGACGCAAAGTTCTACTTCAAAGTTAAAGTCAGGTAAAACTTTGCATTTTTCTTAACCAAGCGAGCTCGATTTGTTATCAATTTTAAAGGTGATTTAATTTTTTATGTTAAAATTTTTACAAAATAAAAAAATAGTATAATTTTATTGATTCATCCTAAAACTCAGCACTATGACAAAATCATACTTGTACCTCTTGGGGCTTTGTGCCTGTATCGCCGCCTGCAAACCCGATGGTGCCCCTTCCGAACCGAAAAAGAACTACTACGCGCAAATCACCGAAGATACCAGCTATGACTCTTTATTGGCTAAAAAGCTGGGCGCTGATGATTACGGCATGAAAGCCTATGTGATGGCTTTTTTAAAAACAGGACCCAATCGCGACCTCGACTCTGCTGCCACTGCCAAACTCCAGGAAGCCCACCTCAAAAACATTTTTCGCATGGCGGATGAAGGGAAATTGTTGATCGCTGGCCCATTTATGGACGATACCGATATTCGCGGCATTTACATTTTTGATGTCCGCTCGGTTGAAGAAGCTAAAAAATTGACGGAAAGTGACCCTGCGATCAAAGCGGGCAGTTTGGTGATGGAGCTACACCCCTGGTATGGCTCCGCAGCCTTGCCACTACTGGCTCCATTGCATAAAAAAGTGCAGAAAAATGCAATTGTGGATTGAGCGTCGGCTAAAAATTTAGTACGCCTTTTCAAAAGGTTAAGCCTTTTGAAAAGTTCTTTAGCGCACAATTGTGCGGACAAAAACCCCTCGAAAGTCTGAAACTTTCGAGGGGGTATTCTGGCGTTTTTTACCAAAATTTGATATAAATCGCAGTCAAAATCAAAACAGTAGCCACAATCATCGCCATGATCTTTGGGCTCACTTTGAACATACTTGCATCCAGTTCGAATGCTTTTTCGTTCACTTTAGGCCCGAACAAGCTCATCACGATCATCACCAGCATCGTGAATCCAAAAGCCAGACCCATACAGATCAGAAATGGAATTTCGAAACCACCTTTGCCGTTAGGATAAGCCGTGTACAAGAAGGTATGGTTGCCCAATACTGCTGGAGCGTATTCGTTGAAAAACACCGAAAGGATGAAACCAACCAATACCCCGGCAACTGCTGCTGCCCCAGTGGTACGTTTCCAGAACATGCCCAAAATGAACATGGCAAATACTCCGGGGCTAATGAATCCGGTGTATTTTTGGATAAAAGTAAAACCACCTTCACCGCCAATGCCCAAAAGGTCGTTCCAGGTCAGCGCAATCGCCAACACCATGGCAGCAATGATGGTCATCCTACCAATCCAGACCAATTTACGGTCGTTGGCATCCTTATCAAAGTACTTCTTGTAAATATCCAGGGTGAAAATGGTTGAGATACTGTTGGCTTTTCCGGCCAATGAAGCTACGATGGCCGCCGTCAGTGCTGCCATGGACAAACCTTTCAAGCCCGCAGGCAAGAAGGTCAAAATGGCCGAGTAGGCATTGTCGGTCATGAATTTCCCATCGGGTGCCATTTGCGCCTGTAATTCACCGTTTTCGTAAAGCACATAAGCTGCAATACCCGGCAACATCACGATAATGGGCATCATCAATTTGAGGAAACCAGCAAACAAAATCCCGGTACGCGCGGTATTGAGGTCAGCCCCCAAAGCCCGTTGGGTGATGTACTGATTACAGCCCCAATAGTTGAGGTTGACAATCCACTGCCCGGCAAAGTACATGGCAATACCTGGCAGAAGGAGGTATTTGTTGATGTATTCCTGCGAGGCTTCCGGCCCCGGTTTGGCCATGATCATGTGAAAATGGTCGTCCGCTTTTTCCATCAACAGGTTAAAGCCAGCAAATACATTTTGGCCCATGCCAAATTTTTCACTCACCATTGTCAGCGCCAACCAAGTCGTCGCCAAACCACCGATAATCAGTACCAAAACCTGCAATACATCGGTGTACCCAATCACCTTCATCCCTCCAATGGTAATGAACAGGGCAAAAACCGCCAAACCAATCATGATGAGGTGGAAATACCCTCCGCCAATCAGGTTATTGATGGCCAGAGCTCCCAGAAACAGAATCGATGTGAGGTTGACAAAAATGTACAGGAACAACCAAAAAATGGTCATGATCATACTCACCGTTTCATTGTACCGCGTTTTTAAAAACTGCGGCATGGTGTAGATATGATTTTTGAGATAGATTGGCATAAAAAATACCGCCACGATGATTAAGGCAATTGCCGCAATCCATTCATAGGCAGCTACTGCTATCCCAACAAAATAACCATTCCCCGACATACCAATAAACTGCTCCGCAGAAATGTTGGAAGCAATCAAAGAGGCCCCAATAGCCCACCAGGTCAGTGACCCTTCGGCTAGAAAAAAATCGGTGGTTGTGGTTT
>JAAFHQ010000903.1 GCA_013298445.1 Chitinophagales bacterium
TTGGTGGAGTGGTGTGATGTAATCGTCGCCAACATGCGACCCGATGCTTTGGCGCGTTTGGGGCTGGATGCAAGCTCGATTTTAGCACAATACCCCGATAAAATTTACTGCCTGATCACGGGTTATGGTACGGATGGGCCGTATTCGGGCCTGCCTACTTATGACAGCGTTTTACAAGGGGCTTCGGGCATTGCTGGATTGACAATGTCTCGTGATGGCAAACCAGCTTACGTGCCCATGCTCATCTGTGATCACGTAGTAGGTGAAATAACGGCTGGCGCAATCATGGCAGCGCTGCTACAGCGACACAACACCGGGAAAGGATCAAGCATTGAGATTCCGATGTTCGAGACCATGTCCGCTTTTGTGTTGCAAGAACATTTGGCTCAAGAGAGTTTTGACCCGCCCGTTGGGCCCTCCGGCGACCTGCGCCTGCTTAGTCCCCACAATCAACCGGTAAAAACCAAGGATGGCTACATCTCATTTACCATTAATACTGATGCCCAGGTACAAGCCTTCCTTAAGGCGACGAACAGGACGGAGTTGCTCAACGACGAGCGCTTCGCCACGGTAGCAAAGCGGGCAAAATATGTTTCAGCATGGTTTGAGGTGCGCGGTGCCGCGCTTGAAAATAAAACTACCGAAGAATGGCTAAGCATCTTTCGTGCAGCAGATCTGCCAGCGATGCCTTGCCACACCCTTCAGACATTGCCCGATGACCCCCACTTAAAAGCCGTTCGTTTGATTGACTTCGAAAAGCACCCCACTGAAGGAAAAATAGCGGTAATCCGCTCCACGATCCGGGTGGATGGAGGCTATGCCCCGGCTCGCTCTGCCGCGGTACCCAATGGTTGGGACACCACCGACTTACTCCAGGAACTGGGTTATTCCCCCGAGGAGGTGGAGTTTTTTTTATCCCAAAAAGCAGCCTATAGCTATGCACAATAAAATGTCAAATCAGCCTAAAAAATACAATCACCTACTGCTGGAAAATAAGGTTTGTGTGATCGTTGGAGCGGCATCACTGCGCAGCATTGGCTATGCTACAGCGGAACTTTTTGCAGCACATGGCGCGAAACTCGTCATTTTGGATGTGCAGATGAACGAGCAGATTGCCAATGATGTAGCCACTTCTATCGCCACACAAATTGGGCATGCTCCCGAAATACTTTCGCTGCAATGCGACATTTGTAGCCTTGCTGATTGCGACAAAGCCATTGCACTGGCCACTGCTCGATTTGGTACGATTGACTGTTTGGTAAATTGTGCCGGAATTGTAAAGTCCGGTGGGCTCTTGTCCATTACCGATGATGAGTACAGCAAAATAATGGATGTAAACCTCAAAGGCACATTTAACATCTGCAAAAGCGCCTTGACAATTTTTGCTGAAAAACAAGCTGGTGCGATCGTCAATTTGGCCTCCTTGGCGGCCCAACGTGGCGGCGGTTTGGTTGGTGGTGCCCACTATGCAGCGTCAAAAGGTGGGGTGATCAGCCTGACCCGCTCCATCGCCAGGGAATTTGCACCGCTTGGCATTCGTGCCAACGTGATCTGCCCGGCGATGATAGAAACCAGCATGTTGGATGGCCTTAACGAAGTACAATTGAATGAAGTCATTTCCAACATTCCACTCAAACGTGTCGGTAAGGCCATCGAACTTGCCGGGGCTTGCCTGTTTTTGGCTTCCGACCTTGCGGGTTTTACAACTGGTGCTACGATTGATGTGAATGGGGGAATTCACATTCATTAAAGGAAAACAGATGGCTTATTTTTTAAAAAAATTCAGTGCCAAAGTGTTAAAAGCATCGGGATGTGATTCATAAAAACCATGCCCTGCTTCCTGGATAACCTCTAAGCGAGAACCCTTGATGTTTTCCTGAAGCCAATTCCACAGCAAAGGTGATGCAAAATGGCTTTTACCTCCCATCACAATCATCGTGGGGACTTTGATGTTGGGGATCACGTCACGCCAATCTCTGCCGAGATGGTCATTCAGCAGTCGACTCATCATTTCTTGCTGGAGTGTTGGAGTTTCAGGCGTTGATGTTGGTCCCCGCCATGCCTTGAACATGTCTTTGCGAGGGGCACTACCGGTGTAAGTTTCCACTTCTTTGTCTGTCCAACTCGGATCAGTGATCAAACAAGGGGCTTCATCACCGAGAATGTATTTGAGCACCTTATCCTGCCCAAAAATGGAGAAATAACACCAGGCGACGGCATTGCCCATCGAATGAGCGAAAAGATAGAATTTACCAATTTTAGCATCTTCAATCATCTCCCTGGCATCTTTAGCGTGGCGTTCGATGTGGTAGCCGTAGGCTGGTGAATCCGATTTGCCGAGCCAGCGATAATCCAGGCAATAAATGGTGAAATGTTTTTCAAGAGCCTTGTAAACGTTGGCAAACTTGGCAACATCTTGTCCGTATCCGGGAAAAATGACCAGCGGGGTGCCCTTGCCAGATACCCGATAGTGGAGACGGACACCATCTGAAGTAATGAAATACTTATCTTTCTCCTGGGCAGAAAGGAAAATGGGAAATACCAGAAAGGCTAGAAAAAGCAAGACTGCTTTGCTGCTAATTGAGTAGAATTTCATGCGCAAAAATTTATAACGTTTTATTGCTTAATCACCTTCAAATCCCGGAAATAGCCTTCCGTACCTACATCAACCCATAAACCAATGCCCCCGGAAACCTTATCGCCCAGTTTCAAATCCTTGACCAGCAGTACAGGATATTTACTATTGTTCAAAAACAACTTTGCTTCCTTACCTTTTACCTCAATCCGCAGGGTGATCCATTCGTTCAGCCCCATGTCCGCATAACTTTCAAAGGTTTCAGAGGCTTCTTTTCTCAATCGGTCAAACTTGAAATTGGGATAAGAAAAATACTGGATGCTGTGATTGCGCCGGACCTGGTCATCAGCACGGCCATTGGTAGGGCGGATGTAAATGCCCTCAAATTTTGAA
>JAAFHQ010000900.1 GCA_013298445.1 Chitinophagales bacterium
TCCACTGGCTTTTACCATGGTGGCAGAACTCAATACCGTCGAGCCGATATTTTTTACAACAACAGTAAAACCGACCTGGGTACCAATACACTACTTTCCAGTTTTCAATATTTTAACCCCAATCTAGTCAAAAAGCAAGGAAACTTCACGGTATTCAATCTTGATTATAGCCACAAATTCAGTCAAAACAGCCTTTTACAATTGTCGGGTTTGTACGAAAATGCAACGATTAAAGGCTGGACAAAAAACGCCAACCTGAACATCAACAACCTTCAGGATACCATTCAATATACCCTGAATAATGGCTACAATCCTTTGAATGCCTTCCGCTTTAAAGCTGATTTTGAGCAAAAAATAGGGATTGGCAAACTGTTGGCAGGTTATCAATACCGGGACCAACAACAGGACGGGCGTTTTGATTACCAGGAAAAAGATGGGAATGGCGCCCCTTTTGTCGTCAATCCTGCGTATACGGCGGACATTATGGTCTTGAACCGTATTCACGCTTTGTACACGCAATATGCAGGTGCGTATAAAAAACTCAGTTTCTCAGCGGGTTTGCGGTACGAAAACGCCTTCCGCGAATTTAAAGACAATAAAGGTAACCCGCCGCAGGTGCTAAAATTATCCAACCTTTTTCCTTCGGCCAATCTGTTGATCGATTTGGGCGAAAGTTGGAAAGGCAAGTTGGCCTACAGCCGCCGCGTGCAACGCTCGACCAACAATGAACTCAACCCTTATCCCGAACGCGAACACAGCGAAACCCTTGAGCAAGGTGATCCTGCAATCAAACCCGAATTCATCGGGATTTATGAACTGGGCTTGACCAAAGATTTCAAAAAAGGGTCATTTTACTGGAACGTTTACTCCCAACAGATTACCAATATCGTCAATCGGGTAAACAGCGTATTCAATGACACCATTCTGAATCGCATTTACACCAATGCGGGCAATGCTCAGTTGTGGGGCTCGGAAGCGGGCATCACCTTATCTCCCAGCAAAAAAATGAAGCTTTTCCTTGGTGGGAATGTTTACAATCTGCACATCAAAGGTGGGCTTTTCAACAATCAGGTAGAGGTTAATACCCGTGGTTGGGTGCATAGCCTCAACAGTAACATCAATTGGCAAATGGCCAAAACCCTAAGCGCTCAGTTTAACTTGTCGTACTTGTCGGCGCGCACTACGGCGCAGGGGGAAGATTCTCGCTTTTACCTACCAGCGTGTTCTGTCAAAAAATCATTTATGGACAACCGGCTTTCAGCCACGCTGCAATGGCAGAACATGTCTATCGGCAAGATGGGGGTGAACGAGCAGCGGATCACCACGTTTGGCCGCGATTTTTATACCTCTACCAATTACATCCAGGAAACGAACATCTTTTTGCTGAACCTAGCTTACAGTTTCAATCAATCGGATCGGAAGTCAAAGTTGCCGGGGAGTGAGTTCGGGGAGCGGGAGTATTGATTACTCAAGAGGTAGTGTGCCCTACTCCAGTCTAGCCCATTACTCCTCATCCCCCTCTTCTCCTGCTTCATTTTCTTGATCAATAAGAAAATCTTCAACAAGACATCTGATTTTTGCATCACTTGCTAAGTCTAGAAACCTCAGATTTATCATCGATCTACCAAATCAGGTCAAAAAAAGGCTGACCAGATTACCCCGGTCAGCCTCAACAATAGAACACTTTAATGCTTAATATCTTTACTTCTTCTCAAAACGTACATTGTCAATACACACATTCACCGCAGAGGCGCCCGAGTTGAACGCGACCCCAAAGTCCTCCGTGATCGAAGCCAGGTTCACAATCCCTTTGCTGCCATCCGAGAAGGCCGTAATTGGAACCGTCACTGTGATCCAACCGTCGGTTTTGTAGGAGCCCGTAGCCTCCCAAGGTTTCCAGCGGTACCAGAAGTCTCCTTCGGAACCCTTCAAACGCCAGGCAAATTCCCCGCCCGTGATGGGAGCAAGCACATTTACGTCGAACTTCAACACGTAGCCATTGATATTGGTTCCGATGGTGCTACCTGGGAAATTATTAGCTCCATTGCGCCAGAAAAAGCCCGTCCAGCCATTGCAGCTTTGGTTGACGCGGAAGTATTTGCTACCGTCCACGCTGAGGTTGGGATCATTTTCATTCACTCCAGCGTCGCCCCACCAACGGTCGAGACCGTCAAAGTTGAAAAACACCAGGCTCAAATCAGCTACTGGATCGATACCCTGAAAGTTGATTTCGGGCGACTCGATGGTTTCGCCTTTGGTGGTGATGAATTTGATTTTACCAATCCCGTTTTTGGTTTTGATCGGTACTACAACTTCAATGATACTATTGGATTTGGCCCCAAACATCGTTGCTGCAATTTCCCCAGGGAAAATTACTTCACTGATTTCATCCAGGTTTTCGCCCTCAATGCGGATTTTTTGGCCAGGTTTGGCAGTAGTTGGCATTTTGGTGATTACTGAAGAAGTTGAAGCCAGGATGTTGAGCTCTTGTGTAGACGCCACTTCATCCCCATTGTTGGCCACCAGAGTAATGGCACCAGAGGTAGTTCCCACGGGTACAACCACTTTGATTTGACTAGCCGTAGCGTTTTTTACATCCACTTCTTTGCCGCCGCTGAACTTCACTTTAGCTACGATGTCGAGGTCACTGCCATTGATTACAAGCTCTTTGCTGACCTGAATATCCGTAGGTGTGATGGACGAAATGCTGGGTTTTACAAGAATCAGCGTTTCAGTAGAAGTTACTGACTTGTTGGATGCCGTGCCAAAACTCACGGTACTTACCGTTGCATCGGCGGGTACCCGTACCTGAATCTCACTTTCGCTGCGCTCCGCTTGGATGGTACCCGTTTTGTTGCCCCCAAAGGTAACCGAAGTCACCAAATCCAGGTCTTTGCCTTTCACGGTGATGAGTCCACCCGTTTTGGCGGGATTGGGCGCAATGCTACTTACGGTCGGTGACAACATGGTGACCGTTGGGGTGCTGCTCACTTCCACC
>JAAFHQ010000901.1 GCA_013298445.1 Chitinophagales bacterium
CTTCCACTTGGCCCAAGCAACAAAACCAGTTCACCTGGACGAATTTCAAAGTCTATGTCTTTCAACACGCGTGTTTCGCGATTGAATCCTTGAAAGGTTTTGCAAACTCCTACCAAACGGGATACGGGTTCTTGTCTCATATTATTTCTCATTAAAAACTTCCATGGGATAAATTTGCTTTAATTTTGAAATGGGGTACAGCGAACTAATCAGGCCAATCAGCACAACCCCCAACGAAATAAGCAAAACATGATAAGCCGACGTGCTCACCGATACTTCTGGCGCAATTTTTTCCACTATTTTCATCAGGGGGAAAAACAGCAACAATCCTAAAATCAACCCACTTATCGACAGAACCAAGGATTGCACTAGCACCAACCTGGATACAAAACCCCGTGGAGCGCCCAATGCTTTCATTACAGCATAATCTTTTCTTCGTTCCAACACATTGATGGATAGAATAAGACTAAGAATGGCGGTAAGTACCACCGAACCGATTAAGGCAATCACAAACAACATCGGGAGTACACCGGATTCCATTTCATCAATGTTGTTTTCCAAAAAAGTTTCCCGGCCATAAACGACTACATCCGGCACTTTTTGTTCAATCAAATGAGCAACCTGGGATCGGTTCGAACCAGGTACTAATTTCACCTGAAAGCAAGATACCATCCCTCCGAAGTTAATGATTCTAAATGCCTCGGTAAGTGTAACAAAAACATACTGAAGTACAAACATATTGGTCCCCCTACTCAATCCCACCACGGTTAATTTATCCCGCTTGACGCTTACGGTATCACCCAAATTTATATGGTATTTCGCCGCAAAAGAACGATCGAGTACAATTTCATCATCAGCCTTAATATTCCGGCCTTGATGGATTGAAGGAGGTCCGCCAACTCCTTTTTCAGGATCATAACCAATAATATAAGCGGTCTTTGGTCCTTCCGGCACCTGGACTGAACCGATGATAAACAAGAGTGGTGAAGCGGATTCAACTTCCGGTAATTCTTCTACATCGCCCCTCCTGCTAGTTTTGATCATGGAGGTACTCCGTAAGATGTTTGTTGCATGCTTTTGCATGATCCACAAATCAGCTGTGCTCGATCGGACGTATTCGACAGATCCATCAGCAACCCCTTTGTATATGCCGAGTAAAAAATGGATTAAAATCACACAGAGTGCAACTCCAGAAGCCGTCATGAAAAAACGAAACCTTTGGTCGAATAAGGTCTTGATTGCATACATAAGCACAATCATTTAATATCTGAAATGAATATTTTCGGATGACCAGGTTTTCCTCAATTTACGAATTTTTTTTGACAAAAAAAACAGCATTTTGAACTATTTTTTTTGGCCAAAAATCGTGCAAAACTACTGAAAAACTGCTAAATTAGACATTATCACAATTTTAAGTGTTTGCTTTAAAAACACCTTTAAAAAATAAAAAAAATGAGCTCGAACCAGTCGCAAAACCTGCTAAAAATACCAGATGCGGGTACGAAAATATTCTACCAAGAAATTAAAGAGGCCTTACAAAATCCTCTTAAAACCTTGTGTAATCTCACTAAAAAATATGGTGGAATTGTTCAAATTAAAATAGTATACAAGAAATTCATGGTGGTTGAAAGCCCTGAATATTTTAAATACATTTTACAAGACAAGTATAAAAATTTTCCCAAGCATGACCTTTCCGGATTGCTCACTAATATATTGGGTCACGGCTTGATTACGAGTAATGGAAAAACTTGGCTCCAGCAAAGAAGGATCATGCAACCTGCCTTTCACAAAACTCAGTTAGAAGGCATCATGGGTATCATCCACCAGGAAATCGATAAACTGATCGATACCTTAAAAGAAAATGGGGCTATTCCCATTGACATTTGTAAGCAGTTTATGGATTTAAATTTTCGCATCATCACCAGGATGCTATTTGGTGAAGCCGAACATAGGGAATTGAAGGAAATTTCCGAAATCATGAATGACCTGGCCATTGAGGCTGAAAAACAGCTCACCCAAGCCATCAAATTGCCTTTATCCATCCCAACACCATCCAATATCCGATTCAAACGGGTGCGAAAAAAATTCGATTCGCTGATTTATTCGATCATCAACAATAGGAAAATACAAATATCCAGGGATACTCCAATCCAACCTGATATTTTACAAATGTTGTTAACTGCTGGTGCGGAAGATAAACACGATGCCTTGACCGATGAACAAATCAGGGACGAACTTACGACCTTATTTATGGCTGGTTATGAGACAACTTCACAAACATTGGGTTGGTTATTTTATCGAGTAGCTAAACACCCTGAAATAGCTGCTGCCATCAGAGCAGAAACGAAGGAAGTCCTTGCCGATCGGGCAATTGACCTTCATGATTTTGCCCAATTAACCTATACAACCAATGTGATCAAAGAAACAATGCGTTTCTATCCTTCGGTTTGGTTAATGGTGCGCAAAAATTTAGCAGCGGATACACTGGCACAACATTACCTGCCGAAACAATCCATTCTTTTGTTGAATGTATACGGACTGCACCATAACGAGGCTTACTGGGATAAACCAGAAGAGTTTTTGCCCGACCGATTTGATGCAGCCAACCTGAAAGATCAACATCCGTTTTGTTACGTGCCTTTTGGAAAAGGACCACGCCTGTGTATTGGCGAGCCTTTTGCCATGATGTTAATGCAGATTGTGGTTAGCCGATTGGTCAGCACATTTGAATGTGTACCCGCTGGTGATATTGAGGTAAAAATGGAACCACAAATAACCCTCAAACCGAAGCCCGGGATTTATATACAATTCAATCCACTAGTTTAATCAGCGTTTGTACATATTTCATTTCTATTCCCTAATTTTTCTTCTTCCGGTTCTCCCACTGCTTCCCGTACTTCTTCTTCATTTCCGCCTGATAATCCCGCTTCACGTTCACCTTTTTGTTCTTGTCCAATTTTTCATGAAACGCCGCCCCAACGTT
>JAAFHQ010000902.1 GCA_013298445.1 Chitinophagales bacterium
TTTAGTTTCAAAAAAATCTTGCTTCAAACCAATCAGGATGGTGACTTTAGTGCCACAGTTTTGGCCATGCTCATCGAAAATGGTTCGGGTGTGTACGGCTTCCCTTTCGTGTTTATCGGTAAGCAATTCTAATCGATTTCGGGTAATGGACATCCCAAAAGATTTGTGGGTTTTGGTGTTATTGGTTTCCACTCCTTTTCTGTTCAAGCACACTCCATTGTCTTGGATAGACACTTCCAGAAAGTTGGCTTTTTTTTCAAAAAAAACCATCACTTTACTCCCACTGCTCTTACCTGAAATGCCATGTAAAACCGCATTTTCAACATAGGGTTGGATCAATAGTGGGGGAATGTAAACGTCAAAAATATTTAGGTTTTCTGCGGCCTTTACTTCATAGGTGAAACGATCTTTAAAGCGCAATTTTTCCAAGGCCAGGTAATTGTTCAACAAATTCAACTCTTCTTCCAATGAAACTTTCCCGGCTACCGATGCATTGAGTACACTCCGCACCAGACTTGCAAAACGGCCTAGATACAATATGGCCGATTCCTTTTCACTCTGGAGGATGTAGTTTTGGATGGAATTCAGGCAATTAAAAATGAAATGGGGGTTCATCTGGGCCTGCAATGCCGCTCGTTCCAATTCGGTGATCTGTTGTTGAATGTTGTACTGTTTTTTTAATCGCTGGGTTCGGTAATTGTAAAAGAAGAAGAACAAAGTAAGGAGGGCAAAAATAGCCCCGGTTTTGGCCCACCAAGTTCCCCACCAGGGTGGATTGATGCTAAAACGAATACCAGTTGACTCACTCCAGATGCCGTCCTCGTTTTGGGCCTGCACCTCAAAAAAACGCTCTCCGGGGGGTAATGCCGGAAAATTGAGGGAACCACTCAAGGCCTGTGTCCAGGCACCACCATCCATGCGGTAGCGGTAGGGAATTTTGCCATTCATTTTGAAATTGATGGCAAAAAAATTGATTTCCAGGTTGTTTTTATTCCATTGCAAAGCCAGTGGCTTGGCCAGATCAAGCGGCTGATTGTTGGCGAGTACCGAAGCCAGGATGGGGCGCGGCGAGAAGTGACTGATGGACTTTTCGGTAAAATGCACCAAACCTTTATTGGTGGCTACCCAAACGTTTTCACCCCAACTACAGATGCGGCTGATTTCATTGGAAGGCAACCCGTGAGCCACGGTGATGGATTCCACTTTCCGTTTTCCCCAGGAGCCACTGATGCGGTTCAGGCCATTGAGGGTGCCTGCCCATACTGTACCCTTTTCGTCGGCATACACGCATTCTAACATGTCGGCACAAAGGCCCTGTTCGGTGGTGAGTTGTTCGTGTTTTCCGTTTTTCCAAAAAACAATCCCTCCGCCCTTGGTCGCAACTACCAGGGTGCTGTCGGGCAGCAATGCCAGGTCTTCCACGCGTAGGGCGAATGCGGAATGCCATTTTTGTCGTCCCAACAGGTTGCCATTCTTCAACTCGAATAAGCCTTGGGGACGCCCTACCCAAACCCGCCCTGCAAAATCCTCTCGAACCACGTAGGTCCGTAGCCCGTACTGGATGTGAACATTGCTAGCTACCTGTTGTGAAAGCTCAACACCCATAAAGCCCACATGATTGCTCACCCAGAGCCGGTCGCCCTTAGGACTTGCCGTAATGCGGTTGGCCATACCAAATTGTATGCCTTGTTTTGGTGATGCCGAATAAGCAATCCATTTGTTTTGTTGCAGGTAAATCCAACTCCCTCGTCCTGCCCAAAGTCGTTGTTGTTGCTGATCAAAATACAAGTCCCGGATGAAACCATTGCCGGGTACTCCAGGTAGCTTTGTCCATTGTTTTAAATCTTGTTCAAGGTGCCAAATCTCGCCGTTTCCAAGGCCTACGAACAATGCATGGTCATTTTTAAGGGCGAGGGCTGTCACTTTTCCATCTGGCAATCCAGTTTCTTGATCATGTACTAAAAAAGCATTGGCTGGGGCATAAAAAATGCCATTTTCGTTGGTGGCGAACCATAAACTGCCTTCACGGTCTTCCATGAAATGACTCACAGTTTGTCCTGGCAACCAATTGGTGCCTTGCCTTTTTCGAAAGGCTTCCACAGAGGGATAGACTATTAGCCCCTCGTGCTGGTTAAGCCCGATGAACAGTTGCCCGTTTTGCATCAAACTAGCATGCAGGATATAGTAGGGGAAATGGCAATGCCAGCGAATCTGGCCGTTTTCGATGAACCAGACCGTACTGCGGAATTGAAAAAAATATTTTCCATGCCCCAAATGGAAGCTACTAAAACCAATAAAATGATCTTCGTTTTGGGAAGCATTCAAATCCATGAATATCTGGGCGCCTTTTTTCGTATGAAGATAAACAGGAGGACAACGGTTTTTGCGGGCCAATTCGTTATGATAAGCTTTTAACAGCTCGGGACTTGACCGTAAGTAAATGGCGTTAATGGCCTGATCATTCCTTTCAAATACTTGCCGGAAAGAGGGGTCGAGCTGTGGGTAAGTGCTGGTGTGTCCGTTTTTGCTGATGCTGATTACGCCATAATTCAAAGTGGCAATGTGGACCCTTTCTCCTGCCCCTTCCACGATGAATCCCTTCGCATAATCTGGTCGGTTTTTAAAATTCAACAAGACCTGATTGTTCCAATAGGGCCGGATGGTTTCTCCGTCCATGTAATACAAATTTCCGCCCATGGCCTGCATCCACAGCCGCCCCCGGGTATCGAGGTGCATCTCGAAAATGACGTTTTCTTTGAGCCCGTCTTTGAGCCCATAATTGCGGAATTGGTAACCATCAAAACGGCTGACGCCATTGTCGGAGGAAATCCAGATGTAGCCTTGGCGGTCTTGAAGGATGCAATAGGTTTCGGAACTGGCCAGACCGTCGTCGGTGGTGTATTGGCGGAAGGCCGGATGGGGGGAGCTTTGGGCGGAGAGGGTGGTGAAAAAAGACCCAGTCAGTGCACCCCAACAACAATA
>JAAFHQ010000904.1 GCA_013298445.1 Chitinophagales bacterium
GTGTAGGTAAGGCCGATGATTTACAAGACGAATCTGATTTGGTGATTCCAGACTTTGACAGTGTACGGTTTCGCAAAATCATCACTGCCTTAGGCACAGACTAAAAAAATTTTTCTACGACAAAAATAATCCTTCATGATCAAAAGTGTACTGCTGATAGGATTTACCGCACTGATGGCGGTAACCGGCTGCAAACCTGAAAAGAACAATTCCAGCTCCGAAGATGTGAGCGCCGTAACTGGTTTGGAAAAAAAAGGCATCGCTGCGGCACCTGTAGCACCGCCTAATCATCCAGTGATCCAAAGACTCCAAATGAATTATTGGGTTTTTGAACATTATCTGGTGCCTACTGGCCAGGAGAGTTACATCCGCCAACGGGCCAACAAAGGCATTTGGTTCCAGTTCCATTCCGATGGCACTTACATCTCCGGTCAATGGGGCAAAACCCTGGACGAAGGGACCTACTTCGTACACGAAGAAAAGAACCCTTACATGGGTCGGGTCCAGCAAAACGTTTACCTGGATTCAGCCATTGACGACAATCGGGATATTGAGTGGCAAATCCAGGGGATGTCGGAAGATGGGGGTTACATGTCCTGGGTAAAAATAACCAATAACTCCGCGAACCCAGAACCGGGTATGGCCAAGGCGATTTCGATGATGACTTTGCCAACACCGGCTTCGTTGCGGGTGGATTCGTTGGGGAATCCAGTGGAGTAAGGTAGCTTGGTGTAACTCGAGGTTATGCCAAAGCGACATTATTTAAGCACAAAGGACACAAAGGCAGCACAAAGATCACCAAGCGAAGCGTCGTCAACGTCTAACTTTGTGTCCTTTGTGCTGCCTTTGTGTCCTTTGTGCTTAAATAATGTCGCTTTGGTCCTTTTTCAAAAAATCACCATCCACAATCAACAATTTCACTCCCTCCTCTGTGACCGAGCGATGAGAACTCAAGTCATCCGACACAATGTAACTCATCCCTTTGCTCAGCACAAATTGTTCAGCATCTTCCATTTCGCTAATAAATTCACCTTCCAGGCAATGTACCAGGTGCCCTTTTTGGCACCAGTGATCGGCAATGTAGCCCGGGGAATATTCCACGATGCGGATGCGCAGGCCGGGCAGTTGCAGGGTTTGCCAGTAGGCGGTGCCGGATTCGCCGGGGTGTTCGGTTTTGGGAATGAGGGACCAGTCGATGGATTGGAATGGGATGGATGGCATGGGTCGTGAATTTTAAAATTTGCATTCATTTTGGTGCTCGCCGAATGCTACCTTCATCCCACCAACTCCTCCACCCGATCCACAAAAAAGCAATACTCATGCCGACTCATCCCGATCTTCGGGTAATACCCAATCGCTTTTGGCGCTGACAAAAGGATCAATTTCGCCTGTGGGCTCGCCAATTTGGTTTGTCGAATTAGTTCTGTTCCAATGCCCTGGTGCTGGTACGCCACATCCACCGCCAAATCGGACAAATAGGTACAAAAAGCAAAATCACTCAAGGAACGGGAAACTCCGATTAATTTTCCATCATCTCGGGCCGTTACAATCAGGTTGGCGTGTTCTAGCATTTTTTGCAAACGTTCGGGCTCGTCTATCGGGCGGCGTTCGCCGAGGGTGGAAGCAACCAGTAAAGCGCGAAATTCAGCGACAGAGAGATTATTTTCAATTTGATAGGTGAGCATGTTAAGGCGTTTTGTTTGATGTCGAACTTAATTTTAGGTCTGAACATCAAAGCTAAGTCCCCACTTCGAAAGTTCCAAAACATTCTAGATACTTGTGTTGGGTAGTTTTTCGGACTCAGCACAATGCCATAAGAATTTAGCTCTTAAACAAGAAACACCAAACATTTGTCGAAAACAGTTTGATTGCATTTAACATTCGTAATAAATTGATCAGACATTCTCAATTGAATATCAAAAATGCAAAAGAAAAGGAAATTATCTTCAAATTCAAGAGGCGGTGTGATCGTATTATTTTTACTATTTGTTGTAGCGCCTCCCCTAGTTTGTATTTTTCAGGACAAAACTACCCTACTGGATGCATTTTTAATTTCACTGCCATTTTGGGGAATTACTTTTCTCATCGGCTTATTTTATTTAACCCGTGATGATGTAGAGTACGATGGCGCATTTTTTTACATCTATAACTGGAGAAAAGAACCAAAACACGTAGTTCCGATCGAGAACATCTCCTCGATGATTTGGTCTAGAAACATCTATCGTTTTTTCTATATCTCTACAGAAGGAGTGAAAAAACATTTTTTCCTCTACCCCAACGCAGGTTTCAGTCCTTGGAAATTAGAAAAAGAATTAAAGAAAGCCAATCCAAACTTTTTCAGTGGTGGAGTCCCTTTTTTAGGAGAGCTTCAACACTTATTCTTTCGAGACGAAGACTGGTATAAATAAACATTCAATACCAGCCCATGCCATCACAGCGAGTACATGCATCTGCGGAGGTTGCCTCAGGTAGTTTTAACCAACCGACCCCGGCACAACCTCCACACTGATGCATTCCGGAAGGCGCCTGCGGAATCAATTCAATAAGTTCAGGATAGTCACGTGCACCCTGGTTAAGCACAGCATAAAGCTTATGGGGATCAGTCTCCTCATCAATGGGATGGCTAAAAGCTTCATGATCCATGCACAGTACCTGTCCATCCGGACGCAGGGCCCAAATGTAGATACTCGTGCTGTGCAAAGGCAGCATTTGTTCTTCTTTGCACACATTCAACACCCAATTTGAAAGTCCGCCAGTAGGAAGTGCTGCGATCCATTCCTGAATCTGTGTAGCCAATTTTGCTGAAGGTTGTTTTACGATCATCGTGACGATTGAACCATTAATGTTTGAATTGCCCGAGCCAAGTTTCAATGGCCGCTTTCTCCGCAGACTGCATTGGCAAAAGATAAGTAGACCCAATCATTGTATCGGTGATGAGTTCAACGATCATTCCAGAGCCTTTG
>JAAFHQ010000905.1 GCA_013298445.1 Chitinophagales bacterium
GCTTTGTGCAGCATTTCCCGCAGGGCCTCGTTGATGTTTTCCTTGCGACGTACGTAGAAGGGCAACCAATCGGTGCCGTCGAAACGATTGCGCAGGCCACAATCCATCAGGCTGGTTTTTCCGGTGCCAGTGAGCCCGTATACCAGGAGTAGGGGAGTGCGAAAAACCAGGGCATAAAGCTCGTCTATTTCCGCGCTTCGACCAAAAAACACCTTGTTATCTTGAGGGCCAAATGGATCCAGGAACTTGAATGGACTGCGGATCATAGGTTCTCGAGGTTTTGTTGAAACAACAACTGGGTGAAAGTATTGAATTGGCCGAGGATTTCGCGGTGCATGATCTTTTTGCTGACTTCGGTTTCGCCGTCCTGTACAATCAATGGCATTACGCTGGGTTTGTACACGTGTTTGAAAGTCAGCTTTTTATTGTTTTTTTCAAAATAATCAAAGTACAGAATCTTGTCAATAGCGGCTTTGTCGTTGAAGGCATTTTCATCGATCACAAAGGGCGAGAGGTTGAGGTGTTGGCTGCCATTGGTGATGATGACCGAGGCATTTTCAATGAATTGATCGTAACGTTCCACAGTATTGGCCAAACCGACAAAGCGTTGCTCCAGCTTGGTCATTTTGTGTTGGTATTTTGGCGTGGGGTAAAAGCGATTTTTATAAATGTTAATTTCTTTGATGGAGTTCATGTCGTATTTGGCCAAAAAACCGAGTGGGGTGATGAAGGCGCAGAGTTCGGCTTCGGCGTCGATGGCCAGGATTTCCCCTTCCTGGTCTTCCACGGTTCCAGAAGCCAACTTGAGCCTGACACTTTCAAAAAACACACAGGCTTTGGCAAAAGGGTGTGCATCGTCGGCAGCTAAAGCGGCAACCGACTGGAGTTCAGTCATGAAATAGGTGATGTTGTTGCTGTCCAATATCTGACGCACTGCGCGGATTACATTGCGAAGGCTGTATTTGGCGCGTTCGGCATTAGGCATGGTAAAATATCGCCGCAACTCATTGGCTTCAGTGCTTGGCAAAGACGATACTTTTTTATTGTTCATTTCGTCCCACAACTGCGCCAGGAGTACGTACATCAACAATTCGAGTATGGTGCTATATGCAACGACGCACTGTTCCAGGCGTTTGGAGTTGTAGCGGTCAAAAAAAACATCGGTGGTGTTTCCCACATCGGGCGCAATCAATTTGCGGATTTGTTCACTCACCGGATGGGGCAGGCTCTTCAAAATCACCTCCCGGCGGGTTACCTCGTCGGTTTCAGCCCCCATTTCTTCATCATCCACTATTTTTTTTGCCTCTGGGCTAAACGTTGCGAGGGCTGGAATGTAGGCTGCATACAGGCGTTGGTTGGGTTTGGGTACTTCTCCTTGGCTGGGTCTGATGCTGGGCAGATGCCAATCTTCGGCGGCTTCGCAGCCTGCTTTGGTGAACAAACCCCAGCTTGCTTCTTCCTTATCTTCCTGCCTTATGGTGATGCCACGACTTTCTGTAAATGCCACCGTGTTGTCGATCGTCATGATCTCGGCTTTGGCCAATTCGTAAGCCTGTTTGATAGATTGATTATCACTCAAGGCCTGGTAAAAACGGGCCCCAAAAGTACCTGCTTTGCGGTCGTCGATGGGGGCACTGGTTGCAATTACCAGGGGAACGCCCGCTTCATGGAGTGCGGCAACCTGCCCAAGGGTGGAGCAGCCATTGAGCAAAACGAGTTTCAATTGGGGGCATTTACTCAGCAATTGGGCCATCCCTTCCGAGAAGGCAGTTGCACTACTCATTTCCAGTCGATCCCTGTCTGCATGGCCACTAAAATGAAATATGGCGAGATTGGGGCGAATTTGTTGTAAGGCATTGACCATCGTGGTGGGGTTTGCAAAGGCCTCTTCTAGTACGTAAAAATGCCCGGAACTGGCACCTTTGAGCAATGCTTGTTTGATGTCACGTTGTTCATCACGCAAACTGGGGAGCGGGTTGGTGTCCTGGTTAGCAAAACAGAAATAAAGTGTGGTCATGGCTTTTCTTTTGAAAACAGGGGTTGGGCACTTACACCACGGAGGACGATCAAGTGACCGAAAGTAAATTTAAACAGTAAATGCCTGTTTTTGTAGAAACAACCATATAAATTCTAATATTTGGCTTTGGACGAGTTCTTACACATTGATCCTAAATGAATTCTTTTTACAAATTTCAAATTTTAAACCCATTTAAAATAATAATCGTTTCTACCTTTGTATAGTCAAAAACTATCACCTAGTGACACTACAACAACTAGAATACGTCGTAGCCCTGGATAACCATCGCCGTTTTTCAAGTGCTGCGGAAGAATGCCATGTGGCGCAACCTTCACTGAGTGCGGCTTTGCAAAAACTCGAGGATGAGTTGGGGGTAAAACTATTTGACCGCAGTCGGCAACCCATTTTGCCAACCGAATTGGGTATCCCTTTCATTCAACAAGCCCGTCGGGTCCTGCGTGAAGCTGAAGCCTTGCGCTTACTGGTGAGTGACCACTGTGAAACCTTAAGCGGGGAGTTCCGTCTGGGCATTATTCCAACCTTGGCCCCTTATCTTTTGCCTCTTTTTTTAAAAGATTTTTCGGATAGGTATCCCGACATCAAATTACATGTGCACGAGCGAACCACTGAAAACTTATTGGCCTTACTCAAACGTGAACAACTGGACGCATTACTCTTGGCTACACCTACCGAAGAGGATATGTTTGTCAAAGACTGTTTGTTTTATGAGGAGTTTGTGGCTTATGCGCCCAAAGAAGCTTCGATTTTGGAAAAGCGGTATTTGATTACCGATGACATCGACCCCAACCGTTTGGTGCTCCTGGAAGAGGGACACTGCCTGCGCAATCAGGTGGTGAATCTTTGTGCTTTGCAAAAGGCACAAAGTGGTTGGAGCAATATAGCTTATGAAGCTGGGAGTCTCGAAACCTTGCGCCGACTGG
>JAAFHQ010000906.1 GCA_013298445.1 Chitinophagales bacterium
TTCCCCTGGTGGTGCAATCGTTCAACTGGAACTTTGGCGTATACCTCGCTGCCACCATGGGCTCGGAAATGACCGCGGCAGCCTTTGGCGAAATTGGCAAGGTGCGCCGCGATCCATACGCCATGTTGCCCTTCCTGGGCTACCACCTGGGCGATTATTTCAACCATTGGCTGGATTATGGACGCGATTTGCCTAACGCACCCCGGATTTTTGGGGTCAACTGGTTCCGTAAAGACGAAAATGGCGACTTCATTTGGCCTGGCTTTGGGGAGAACATGCGGGTGCTGAAATGGGTCATCGACCGCGTCAAAGGCCGCGCTTCAGCAGTGGAAAGCCCCATTGGCTGGATGCCCCGCTACCAAGACCTGGACTGGGAAGGACTCACCGACTTTACCCAGGAGGACTTTGACAAGATCATGTCCATCGACCGCGAAGCCTGGAAAAAAGAGGTGATCAACCACGAAGAATTGTTCGCTACTGCTTATGATAAATTGCCGAAGGAATTCCTATTTATGCGGGAATTGTTGCTCTCGGCACTTTGGAGATCTCCTGAGAAATGGGGATTGGCGGAGGAAAGGTAGAAGATTTTTGAGTTTAGATATGAATTGAGGGTGCCAGCTGGACGGGAGTTCGGCTGGCATTTTTTTATATCTTCAAATGGAAAGAAAGAGGCTATGCATTCTATTTCTTTAATTACTTTTCGCTACTGCAACAGATCATTAGTTATTTATTAAACACAAAAAATTAATTTATTTTTTTTAAAAAACATATTATCTTTGTTTGAGCCTATTTCATAGCTGAAAGGCCTAAAGAAAGTACGCCAAATGAACACCAGCGAAATCCTCATCTATCAAAACCAAAACGGCCACATCAAAATCGATGTACGGCTAGAGGATGAAACAGTGTGGCTTACGCAGTCACAAATGGCGCAGCTTTTTGGAAAAGACAAACGAACGATTTCTGAACACATCGGAAATATCTTCAAAGAAGGCGAACTGGAAGAAAATTCAGTTGTCCGGAATTTCCGGATAACTGCCACTGACGGTAAAAATTATGACACCCAGCACTACAACCTCGACGTCATCATCTCCGTCGGTTACCGCGTAAAATCCCCCCAAGGCACCCAGTTCCGCATTTGGGCTACCCAGCGGCTCAAGGAATACATCATCAAAGGTTTTGCCTTGAATGACGAGCGCTTCAAGTCGGGTAATTCGATGAATTACTTCAGCGAATTGCAGGAGCGCATTCGCGAAATCCGCCTCTCTGAGCGTTTTTTTTATCAAAAAATCAAAGACATCTACACCACCAGTATCGACTACGACCCCAAAGACGAAAAGACCCTCGAGTTTTTTAAAGTAGTACAAAACAAACTGCTGTGGGCGATTAGTCAGCAAACAGCAGCCGAGTTGGTGTACCGCAGGGTAGATGCCAATTTACCTTGGTTGGGCATGCAGTCGTATGACAAGCAGGATAGTAATTCCATTAAAAAGTCAGAAGTAAGTACCGCCAAAAACTACCTGAGTGAGGATGAAATCAAACTACTGGGGCTTTTGGTAGAACAGTACCTCGCCTTTGCCGAAACCATGGCGCAGCAGCGTACGCCTATGTATATGAAGGATTGGATTGCTCGTTTGGACGCCATTCTGCAACTCAATGGTCGGGAATTGCTCACGCACGCAGGCAAAATCAGTCATGAAATGGCTTTGCAGAAATCGGGCGAGGAGTACGAAAAGTACAAGCTTGCCCAAAAAATTGTAGAGCAAGAGCAAAACCTGCAAGAGTTGGAAGATGACCTTAAAAAACTGAAGCCGCCAAAGCAATAATTTGTAAATTTAATTGAGTGCACGATAATGGGAGCAACGCACCGTAGAGACGCACGGCCGTGCGTCTCTACAATCCGGCATCATCCGGCATTTTGTGCATTACCCCAGTTTTCTCATGCCCTCAATTCAACCCCTTACGCCACCCCTTGAAACCAGACTAACGAATAAAGTGTTTATCTTCTTTTCACCAACTTGAACACCTCCCTGAATGCTGGCAGCCACGCCTCCATTCAGATGCACCACCTACAATATGAAACTACTTTTCCGCTACTTCGCTCCCTATCGTTGGCTCGTCATCTTGGTACTGCTACTGGCTGCCATCAACATCGGGTTTTCGCTGATTGACCCCATCATCTTCGGGAAGTTGGTTACCCTGGCTTCCAACCACCAGGTATCGTCTACGCCGCCGGGCGCGTTCGATTGGCAGCGCTTTCTGTTCATCAATGAGAACGTCACCGACCAGGCCGGGAAAAGTGTGATGGTTTATGGCCTCATGTGGTTGCTGATCGGCTCCATTTCGGTGGCCATGATCAGCCGCATCGCCAAGGCATTCCAGGATTATTTCCTCAACCTCATCACCCAAAAATTCGGGGCCACCATTTTCACCGACGGCTTGCAACACGCCATGAAACTGCCTTATCAGGAATTTGAAGAGCAGCGCAGCGGTGAAACCTTGGGCATCCTCCAAAAGGTGCGCACCGATACGGAGAAGTTCATTTCCACCTTCATCAACGTATTGTTTCCCGTCATAGTGGGCATCGTATTCGTGGCGCTGTATGCGTTCAACAAACACTGGAGTTTGCCCGTGATTTACTTCGGTGGCATTTTCCTGCTGACCTGGGTGTCCAACCTGCTGAGCAAAAAAGTAAAGGCCATCCAGAAGATCATAGTAAAACAGACCACCTCCTTGGCTGGTGCCACCACCGAGTCGCTGCGCAACATCGAGCTGATGAAGAGCCTTGGTCTGACCAAACAGGAAGTCGAACGCCTCAACAAAAACACCTTTAACATTCTCAAGCTGGAGCTCACCAAGGTGAAGCGCATTCGCAGCATCAGCTTCGTACAGGGTACCTTTGTCAACACCCTGCGGCAGCTCATCCTATTTATGCTGATGTGTCTGGTGTACAAG
>JAAFHQ010000907.1 GCA_013298445.1 Chitinophagales bacterium
CAATCACCAAACTGCCGGGCACCTGATCGGTGATGGCGATGCTGGTGGCACCAGCCGGAATGGTGTAAAAAATGGTGTAGGTAAAAACGACGCCCGAAGGCACGGTAGAGTTGCTGACTTGTTTTTTCACCGCAAAACCATTGGCAGTAGCGGTATTGGTTACTGTAGGTTGGACCTGAGCCAACATGGTGCTCGGAACGCTCAACATCAGGAGGTAAAAAAGCACTAACATTAAACGGCTTTGGAACTTTTTCATGTTCATGGAATTAAAAATTGGACGAATTAGTAAGTAGGTTTCATCTACTCATCTCCAAAGCCGTTTTTTTCTTACGCTCGTTTGCGCAGTTTTTTTCAAAAAAAATTCAAGCCCACTATTTTTTCAATAAACTCCCTTTACCTACCGCTATTTCCGAGCCTTCGGCCAAAAAAGCGGATTTAGGTTCGAGGCCGTTTAAAAAGGCAAATTCTGCGCCATAAGCCGCCCCAAAATCGATGCCACAATCAAAAGTTTGTACCGCATACGTTTGCCAGCGCGGGTGCTCCACCGCATATTCCATTGTCTGTTGTGCATCCCAGCGGGCATAGCCCCAGTAGTGTTCGGTGATGAATTCTGCTTCGCTGCCGGGCACCAGATCCACACCTTGAGCATGGGCAGTAGCAGAAAATTGATATTCCCGGCCTTGTTGCGTCCAGGAATATTGCACTTGGAGTTGCTCGGGCGTTTCGTTCCATTGGTACTGCATGGGTACCGTTTTGTAACGCTCGCGGTATAAGGTATTGGCTACCCAGGTGATGGTGGGTACAGGCACCAGCTCGCGGATGAACACTACTCCCCTTTTCCAACCCAATTCTGGATCTTGATAGCGCACATAAAACCGCAGGTTGATTTCCGGAAAATGACGATGCCCAGGAAAACCCATACCCAGCACCTTGGTATTCATAAACCGGAACCCGACCAGGCTGACGTAGCAGGTATCCTTCCACAAATCCAGTTCCACTCCGGCTGGCATGTATGGCACTAGTACGGCTGGATCAACAGCGTAATTGAACATCAGAAGGCGACGCCATTCGGCGGTAAGGAAGGGATTTTGCATGGTAAAAATTTGATGGGCTACCTAGGAAACGAAAACAAGATAAGGTACTTTTTAACCTTGTCGCTGCTTAGGTGTAGCTTTAGTGCCTTAAGTTTCTTAGGTGGTGAAGAAAAAAGGATTTAACCACCTAAGAATCCTAAGGCACTAAAGGAAACACCTAAGGTAAGACATCCTTTATTCCTGTCTTTGTGGCAAAAAACTAGGCCCGAATATGCCCATCTCCTTTCACTACCCACTTGTAACTGGTCAATTCCGGCAATGCCATCGGCCCACGGGCGTGTAATTTTTGCGTGCTAATTCCAATCTCGGCACCCATCCCAAATTGAGCACCATCGGTAAAGGCCGTAGAGGCATTGGTGTACACTACCGCTGCATCCACATCGCGCAAAAACTGCGCTTGTACATCCGGGTCTTCCGCTACGATGGTTTCACTGTGGCGGGAGGAATACTGATCGATGTGATCCAGGGCGGCTTGCAGGTTTGCCACCGTTTTTACCGACATTTTGTAGGACAAAAACTCCGTCCCAAAATGCGCCTCGCTGGCTAAAGACAACAACTCCGCAGGGTAATGACCATCCAGTTGCGCCAGGGCAGCTTCGTCGGCAAACAATTCCACCTGACTAGCAGCCAAAGGTTGCAACAAGGCAGCCAAATCGCCCAAACGCGCTTCGTGTACAATCAGCGTATCCAGGGCGTTGCACACACTGACCCGCCGGGTTTTGGCATTGTGTACAATTGCACTGCCTTTGGCCAGGTCTCCACTGGCATCAAAATAGGTATGGACAATCCCTGCTCCGGTTTCGATAACGGGCACAGTGGCATTTTTGCGCACAAAATCAATCAGCCCCTGGCTGCCGCGGGGAATCACTAAGTCGATGTATTGGTTGGCGGTCAGAATCGGTAAAAGGGCGTCCCGTTCGCTGGGGGCGAGGTAAACCGTTTGCTCCAGCTGGTAATCAGCCAGGATGTTTTTGATCAGGCCAACGATGGCCAGATTGGAAAAATGGGCGTCGCGGCTGCCTTTCAACACGGCTGCATTGCCCGACTTGAGGCAAAGGGCAAACACGTCAAAGGTTACATTGGGTCGAGATTCGTACACAATGCCAATCAAGCCCATCGGCACGCTGATTTTTTTGATCTCTAGTCCATTGGGCAAGGTTTTTTCTTCCAGTACTTGCCCTAAGGGCGAAGGCAATTGGGCTACTTTGCGGATGTCGTTGGCAATGTCTTGTAGGCGTTGGGGGTTCAACAAAAGGCGATCGTACTTGGGATCGGCGGGGTCCATACGATCCAGGTCTTGTTGATTGGCGGCTAAAAGGGCGGGAGTTTGGGCGACACAGGCATCGGCCAGGCGGTTTAAAATGGTATTGATGTCAGCGTTGCTGAGTTGGTTCAGTTTGCGGGCCGCCTGACGGGTGGCGTGGAGTTGTTCCAGGATGGTGTCCATTGCTTAAAGTAGTTTTAATCAGAAGCCAAAAATAGGGGCAAAAAGTTTCCGGTCAGGGTCAATGAATCTAAAAAATTTACTCAAATTCACTTTAAATCTATTGTCCAAAAGCAAAAAGATCGCCGAGCGTGGGCAGAATGAGTTCAAAATTGGTGAAAATTCCAAATCACTCCTGAGGTGCCCCTTTGGTGCCTTTGGTTTCTTAGGTGGTGAAAATAAAACCAGTACAACATTTTTTACCACCTAAGAAACCAAAGGCACCGAAGGAACACCTCAGGAATCAGTCATTCCCGTGCAATCGGATCAGCTACCCCATCCGGGTCATTTTTAGCCGTTCCCCGGGTCGGTATCCCCACTCCCCGGATCAATAACAATGCCGCTACATGCGGCGCCGCCGCCGAAGT
>JAAFHQ010000908.1 GCA_013298445.1 Chitinophagales bacterium
GCGCGTTTTGCCCTTTCGACGATGTTCTTGCACTGGACTTTTACACCTTATAGTATTTACACCGTAGCGGGCTTGATGTTTGCCATTGCCTATTACAATTTGAAGCAGCCGTTTAGTTTGGGTTCCATGTTGTACCCGCTGATTGGTGCGCGCAAACCGGGGGCCTGGAGCCATATCATTGATGCGGTTTGTTTGTACAGTTTGGTGGCGGGGATGGCTGCTTCGCTGGGTGCGGGTATCCTGACGGTGGCGGGTGGTTTGGAACGTTTTTTTGGCATCCAGCACAGTCCTGGCTTGTTGTTTTTGATCGCGCTGGTGATTGTGTTTTCCTTCATTGTATCCGCCATTACTGGCTTGTTCAACGGGATTCGGATTTTGTCCAACATCAATACTTATGCCTTTTTTGTGCTCGCCTTGTTTGTTTTGTTTTTTGGGCCAACCCGCTTTTTGTTTTCTTATGGAGCGGAAAGTATGGTCGATTATGCACAGACATTTTTCCCGCGCAGCCTGAGCCTGGGGGTGGACAAATCCTGGGCCGATAGCTGGACGGTGTTTTATTGGGCCAATTGGTTGGCCTGGACACCAGTCACCGCCTTATTTCTGGGGCGGGTAGCAATTGGCTATACGGTGCGGGATTTCATCAATTACAACCTGATTCTTCCCTCCTTGTTTTCCATCGTGTGGATGCTCATTTTTAGCGGCAGCGCGGTGTACATGGACTTTGTGGGGCATACGGCCAACTTATATGGCACCCTGCAAAAACAAGGCCCGGAGGGCGTGATTTATGCTGTTTTGGATCAGTTGCCTCTCGCTCAACTGACCGGATTGGCTTTTTTAGCCACCGCCTTTTTATCCTACGTCGCAGGAGCGGATGCCAATACTTCGGCGATGAGCAGCTTGTCCAGTACAGGCATCTCGCCGGAAAGCCCAGAGGCGCCCATTTGGATCAAAATTGTGTGGGGTAGCCTGGTGGGTTTGATCGCCTGGGTGATGATCGCCAATGCGGGGATTGATGGGATAAAAATGGCGTCGACTTTGGGGGGATTCCCGGCGCTTTTTTTGGTATTGGCGGTGGCATTGGGGTTGGTGAAGATTTTGTTGAAGCCGGGGAAGTATTTGGAATAAAGTTAAAAAAGCCCAGGACCTGTAACCAAATGTTCAATTGAACATTAAACATGCATTGACCAACCAATCATTGGTCATTTCTCTCTTCATCATTGATTCAGATAAGCTTATCTACCTGTTTTTCTTCGTTTTGCGCAGCCAAAACGAACAGATTTTCTATTGTAAAACCTAAAAAATTCGACCATGCAAAAGTTAAAAGGTATTGCCATTTTGATTCAGGTGTTAAGCATTTCGATTTGCTGCTTCGGGCAAACGCCATTATTAAAAATAGAGGAGAATCAAAAGTACGGCTACATCGATACCACAGGCAAAGTGATTATCCCTTGTAAGTTTCATACCCTCGCACAATTTTCGGAAGGACTAGCTGCTGCACGTATCAATGGTTTGTACGGATATATTGATAAAAAGGGGGAGTTTGCTATTCAGCCGCAGTTTGAATATGCAACAGATTTTAGTGAAGGATATGCACAGGTCTTTCACCAAGGCGCCTCTTTTTTTATTGATAAAGAAGGGAAAATGGCTATCCCTTCACAAGGTGAACATATGGGGGCATTTGAGTTTGGCGTAGCCCACGTGGTGTCAAAATCTGGTAAAACAGGGTTGATCAACCACCAGGGGCGTTTTGTAGTGGATACTAACCGTTTTTGGACCATCAGTAGTTTTGACAATGGCGTGGCTATTGTAACTAAATATAACCGGCAAGCCCGGGATAATGCTCGATACAAATATGGAGTCATTGATACTAGCGGAAAATTGATCGTTCCTTTTGGGCGCTACCGAGACATAGAAGGGTTTGAAAATGGATTGGCTAAAGTTTTATTTAAAAACAAAGTAGGATTGATAGATCAGAGTGGGCGTTTGCTGATGAAAATTAAGGATGCTGATTTATACATTGAGGGGATGAAATGGAGTGATCGAATTGATATTCAAATGAAGAGAAAAAGAGGAGGGACGCCTTTTTATCACGCTTATGCGAATCAACATGGTAACTTGGTCATCAACAATCCAGCGTTTGAAAGGGGGTTCCCTTTCTCGAATCATCGGGCTTTTGTTGAAAAAAATGATTATTGGATATTAATTGATACCCTGGGAAACCAGATTTCCCAAGAGGAGTTTTACTCGGTACTAGATGGAGTGTATCGAAACGGATGCACCTGGGTGCAACAACGAACGAAGCGAAATTGGTCGATCATCGACTTAGCCGGAGCGGTGGTTCGTGAAACCAAATTTGAACAGATAGAAAGTATTCCTAATTCGGATTTATTGCTGTACGGGGATGTCGAACAAGAAACTTGGGGCTTAGCGGCTGCAAATGGAGAAATCATTACTCCTGCTTTATTTCAAGATTACAACCCGGCTGGTTTTCAAAACGGAGTTTTGCTAGTTGTGGAGGGAGGATATCAAAAATACATCGATAAAGCAGGCAAATGTATTTGGATGGCTAAAATAGAATCTAATACTTGTAGCCTCAATATTGATTACATGCGGCGGGGCCATTTTTATGCTTCTTCCGTGGCGCATCCTGATGATTCGGGAGGTTTTGGCAAGGCTGACAATGCACCTCAGCCCATTACCCCCGAATTGAATTTTCCAACAAACCTAGCAGTAACGGTAAAAGAAAATCAAAACGCTGCTGATCTATGCACATCCACATTATACATCAGCAACCAGAGTGGTATGAATCAACAGTTTAATGCTCAAGACAGTCGCCTTTACCTGAAATTACAAGCCAAAGATGCCAAAGGTGAATGGCGCGATATTGAATATTTGCCTTCCAGCTGGTGTGGCAACAGCTATCATCTTCTCACCTTACCAGAT
>JAAFHQ010000909.1 GCA_013298445.1 Chitinophagales bacterium
AAGCGAATGTATCCGCGATGGGTGAAATGAATTCGGCATATTTTTTCAAAAAATAAACGTAGTTGCCTTCGCTTTCAAAGATGTTTTCGAATCCATTGGCATGATTGTAAATATGGTAGGTGTTATCTGGGAAAAGTAGGATTTCATTGCTTACCATGATTAACTTGTATTGTTTGTATTTGTGTAAAAAATATAAAAATTTGATCAATACAAACAATAAGTGTTGTGTGTTGAGCCGAAAATCCTGCATACTTGACCTTTTCGAAAGTCTGAAACTTTCGAAAAGGGGTGCCAAAATGGTGTCTTTAGTGCAACAAAACTAAACGTATCCCCTCAAAAATCCTTCAAGGGGATACGCTCAATTTCTACTTCAAATCCTTCAGCAACGCTTCAACCGCAGCCTTCAACTGCTCATCCGTACCTTTTGCTGTATAATCCAGCGAATTCTCCACGATGATATCGGGTACAGCTGGGCCCAATTCCTGATTTTTATCAGTAGCCTTGGTGAACCAGCCCCGGAAAGGCAAGCGTACAAAGGAGCCATCGATCAACCCACGACCTCCCGTGGAAATCACTGAGCCGTTCGTGGTTTGACCAACCAGTTTGCCGATACCCAATGTTTTGTACGCATGCGAAAAAATCTCAGCATTTGAATAACTACCCTCGTTGCACAAGGCAACCGAAGGTTTCATCCAGGCTGAAAACACCAAGCGTTCACCAGTAGGGTAGTAGTCGCGGTATTTTTTCTTGTCTTTTTCCAGGTCTTCACTGGCTCCGCGAGGAATGGTATAAGCGTGTTGTTTGTAGTTGAGTACCGTCATCAGGTAATCCGCGGTGGAACCACCACCATTGAAGCGGACATCGATGATCAGGCCATCTTTGCCATAACCAGCAGCAGTAAACTCCCGCTCGGTTTCTTCAAAACTCGGCATGTCCATACCCCGGATGTGGATGTAACCCAGCCGACCTTTGGACCACTCGTCCACCAGCTTTTTCCGATTGTCCACCCATTCATCGTACAGGTTGTTGGCCAAGCTCGAGCTTGGACGAATCACTACCTCGCGGCTTTTGCCATCGGTACTCAACACATTGAGCAACACCTTTTCGTTGACCAAGCCATTGAGGTTTTCATAAAAATTGCTGGTTTCGCTGTAATTGACACCATTCACCGCAGTGATGACATCCCCAACATTGAGCAGGCTACCAACTTTGCTGGCAGGGCTCTCGGGAACAACCCGGTTGACCCGCATTCCTTCTTTGACAGGGGCCATTTCAGCGCCCAACATGCCCGTAGATTCTTGTTGGGTTTCCGCCCGATCAGGAGCAGTGAGGGCCATGTGACTGGCATTGATTTCTCCGAGCAGGTAGTTAAACATGTCGCGGAAGTCGTTGTTGGTAGAGGCATTTACGCAGCGCTCACGGTATTTTTGCCCCAAGGCATTCCAGTCGTAACCGTGCATTTGTGGGTCGTAAAATCCATCCCGAATGGTGCGCCAGGCTTCTTCGAAAATCTGTAAACGTTCGGCAGTGTAGTCAATCTTCATTTTGGCAGAGTAGGGGAGACTTTCGGCGGTTCCCGACTTGGCATCCACTCTGGAGAAGCCTCCTTGCCGGCCATAATACACGTATTTGCCTTCCCTGTCCATTTGTAAACCGAAGGGATTGCTGCCGCCCCTGGTCACTTCCTTCAGGTCTTTGCCATCCCACTTGACGCTGTACAAATCACGGCCCCGGGCTGTGCTGCTGACGGCGGTGTAAAAGAAGGTCTGACCGTCTTTGGAAATAACTACACCCGATTCATCACCGGGAGAGCTGGTGACTTGCACCAAACGCTCGTGGATGTTGTCAAAATCGATTTGAATGGGTTTGGGTTCGGCTTTGGGATTGGGTTTACCCGCACCAGGGCCTGCGGCGCCTTCCGCTGGGCCATCCTTTTCTTGCCAATCCTGGCTGACTTTTTCCCAGTCTTCTTTTTTCAACCAAACGAACCACACGTCGGCATTGCGGTTGTTGCGGGCAGAAAGGAAGCCCAGTTTTGAACCATCCGCACTCCAGAAAGGCTGGGCGTCGGTACGTGGATGCATGGTGACATTGACGGGCGGCTTGGAGTTGTCGGCAGCGTGAATGAAAACCTCATTGTTGAAGTACAGGTCGCTCATGGAGTAGGCCAGCCATTTGTTGTCGGGGCTCCAGACTACGCCATTGGCGCCAGCCCAGCCATTAATCAGCACTTTTTCATTGCTGAGTTTGCCATCTCCGGCAATATCGGCTACGATCAAATCGCCTCGCCCCCGGCCATAGGCGATCTTTTTGCCATCGGAAGAAACCACTGGTGAAGACTCATCTTCCTTGGTGGTGGTTAAGCGGATCAATTCGTGTTTGAGCGATTTAAAAGGGTTGGGCTCCGAGCGGTCAGCAGAACGCAGGAGGAAAAACTCAAAATTCCCATCCGCACGGTCAGAGCAGAATACCAGTGAAGTATCGCTCAACCAGGTAGGGTTCATATCGCGATTGGGATGTTCAGATACATTGACACTGCGCGTTTTTTCCTTGTCCGCTTCTTTGATAAACACTTCCCCACGGATCGCATAAGCCATCAGTTTTCCATTGGGAGAAATGGCCAATTCACTGCCCCCCGTGCTTTGGGTTTTCATCTCACTAGGGTCAAAGCGGTCGTCGGTGGCGATTTGCACATTGATTTTGGTGCCATTGCCTTTGCCCGCCTTCATGAGATACAGGTTCATGTCCTTTTCAAAAACGATCGTAGACCCGTCCGTTGAAATGCTGAAGTGGCGGATGGCTTCATCTTTAAACGTAGTCAATTGTTCAGGGCTACCCTGGGCCTGACCATTTTCATTGATGTTGATTCGGTACAAGTTGTAAGTGCCTGTGGTGGAGCTCAGGAAGTACAAAGTGCGGTTGTTGCCCCAGCGTGGCAGTATA
>JAAFHQ010000091.1 GCA_013298445.1 Chitinophagales bacterium
AAGACGATTTCCGTTGGCGATTGTTACTGAGATTTAATGCTTTAACGTTTTTTTAGGGCTTCTTTAACGTACCAAATCAAAAATAATTAACCCTCTTTGGGCGAATTCAATGGATCATCCGTGCGTAAATAATGTTTATCCGCATAAAAATTTCCAAACGGAATCACCGAAATCAACAGCAGGATTCCAATCTTCCAGAATTTCCAGCGGTACTCTATGCTGCACAGGATCACGAGCAGGATATACAGCACAAACAACAGCCCGTGCAAAGAACCAAAATTGCGAACCGCCTGTGGGTACTGCCAGATGTACTTCAGTGGCATGGCGACGAACAACAAAATCAAAAAAGACATGCCTTCGGCGAAAGCAATGACACGCAGTCGGCCTAGTGGCGTTTTGAGTAAGGATAACATAGCGGGTGATTTTTAAAATGATCGAAACCAGGGACGTTGCGCCAAGGGCGAAAACGGCCAGGGAATTGCGACCAAAATAATGAATAAAGCGAGGACAAAATAATTGAATAAAATCCGAAATCTGCGGCGCTCGTCCGCTTCACGTTTTGCCAAAGCTGCACCAACTGTAAGTATTATTATGGCTGCGCTCATTAATCCAAAATGGACCAACGCAAAAAACAGCCCATCACTCCAGCGCATGGACTTGTTTTGCCAAAACGATTGGGCAGTAGGGCCGAAAAAATACACTAAAAACCCTACCACCAATTGCAAATGGCTAATGCCCGAAGCGCTTGAGGTTGCTACGCGGTGCAGGCGGGTGTATGGTTTTTTAAAAACTAAAGCTTCCCAGGCCAGATAAATGACCAGGAGGATGCTCAACAAAACGAGGTAACGCAAAATCGAGTGAGTAAGGATCAGGTGATACATAAGCAATACTATTTAAGGCAAAAATCGGGTTGTAAGCAGCCAAACCATTAGTGCAAACCCGGCATTTATTCAGCAAAATCAATCACTTTGCGGAAGTCCGAAGGATTATAGCCCGTTTTTTGACGAAAAAAACGCCCGAAATGAGTCAAATCGGCAAACCCCAATTGTTCGGCGATGCTCCCCAAGGAGGCAGTAGTTTGCCGCAACAACATTTTAGCCTCCAACAGCTTTTGCTCGGCAATACATTCCGAACAGGTTTTTCCAAAAATCCTTCGCACACATTTGTTGAGGTGATTGGGCGAAACATGGAAAAGAGCAGCATAGTCGGCTACCGATTTTTGAGGATCAAATTGTTCACTAAGCACTTTGTTGAAACGTTCGGCGAGTTGGGCGGTACTACCCATTAAGCTGTTAGGTTGTGTGCTTGGTTGAATAAAAGGTTTGATGTCGTAAAAGAAGGTCAGCAACAGGTGAACAACCAGGTGTTCCCGATCGGGGTGATTGCTACGGGAAAGCTCAAGCATACGTTGTAGCGCATTGGCGCAATCCAGCATTTTTTCCGGCGGCATGGTCCACATGGCCGGAGACTGGGCTTGCCAAAAGGAGAAAGGAGCCAGCGGCTGTTTTTGCTGCAATTTTTCAGCCAAAAAATGCACACTGAAATTGACAAAAAAACCAGAGATGTCCCTACTCATCGACATGACCCGCGAAACCTGGTAAGCGGGCATGAAAAGAATTTTGCCCCGATCAAGGTCATATGTATCCATCCCACGCATGCGGGTAGTGGCTCCTCCGCTTATAAAAATAAAATCATGATTGGTGGAACGTACCGCAGGCATGGGGAAAGGGTGCTGGAGTGCAGACCAAGAATTTTCCAGCGGAACGATGGTAAAACGGGTAAAATCAATGGTGGAAAAAAATGCATTTGCCTCACCGAATCGATTTAAAAAACCCTGGTTATCCAGTACAGGTATGAATGACTCCCTCATGCTGCAAAGCTAAGGGAGTCATTCATTTATGTTGATGTTGTCGCCGTAAAATCATTGTCATTTTAGCGGGTGTCCCTACACCAGCGCCCGCATCTTTTGCAGCCCGGTTTTCGCTACCATTAGCGGATCCTGTTTCCAATAATCCCGGTTAAACAGCTCAAGTGAGATGATCTTGGTTCCACCCATTTCTTTAAGCAACTGCACTATACCTTCAGTTGGCGCATCCCCGTCGCCGGGATAAATGCGATCTGCGTCGGTTTGCTCTGAAACCGGTTTGTTGTTCACAAAATCATTAAAATGGAAAATCTCCACGGTATCTCCTCTCAACAAATTCAGGCTCTCAAAACCAGACCCACCCCTGAACAAATGGTAAATATCGGGCAACAAGCGGGCATCGGGATCGTTGGCGGCCGCAGCTACAGCTAGAGCCTGCCCCAGGTGAAACAAGGTACCCGAAGCACCCCAAAATTCCAGTTGAGGCATTACTCCGGTTTTTCGGCCTAAATCCAGCGCTTGTTTGTACCGCTCCCCAGCTTTGAACAAATCCAGGGGTGGGTCTTTTTTCACTCCGGAAGGTGGAGCGGCAATACGCTTGCAACCAAGCTGCGCCAGAAGGTTCATTTCTTCTTCCAATTGTTTGAAACCCGCTGCGCGTTGTGCGTCGTCGTCTACCATCCAGGGCGCAAAGGCAATGGCATCCTCTACGGTAATCCCGGCATCTTTGACCTTTTGAGCCAGAGCAGTCATGCTGCCACCTTCCTTGAGGTAGGCATTGAGGTCGGGCAGCCAAATTTCGATGGCATCGTAGCCTGCGGCGGCAGCAATTTCAATGTACTTCACAATGCCCAGTTTCTGGCCACTGATGGTAGCTGTGTTCAGGCAAAAGCGAAACTTGGTTTTTTTAGGCGCCGTGCCTGCCACCAGGTCAACTGGAAGAACGGCGGCCATACCAGCTGCCCCTAATGTTTTAAATATGTCTCGTCTGTTCATCGCGTGATGAATGTTTTAGTTTATGAATCATAAAGCTAAGCTAGATTTTTTTATATCGGTATTATGTGTTGCCATTAACCGATGTACTTTATATTTTTTCTTTCTGCCTAGCTTTTTCACCAAGTAGTGGGGCAAAATAAGTGCTCATTTTTCTTGAGCCAAAGGATTAGATAAGGCACTTGAAATGAACCGTTCACTTATCTAATCCTTTGGCAAAATGAGCACTTATTTTTTTATCGCCCCCAAGCAGTTGTTTTACAAGCCCCAAGCCCCTATATTTGCCCCCTATTTCAAAAACCTCTGGAAAACAAGTTATGCCAAACCGTTCGAGAGCGCCCAAAATCAAAACCATCACCGACATTCCGATGCCGGAAGTTCAGGAGTTGCGCTTGGATAACGGGATTCCTGTTTATGTCGTGGACATGGGCACCCAGGAGGTACTCAAGGTGGAGGTCATTTTTAAAGGTGGCCGCCCTTATGAGCACAAAAAACTAGCCTCACGCGCAACGAGTGCGCTCCTGCGCGAAGGTACCCAAAACTACAATTCGGCTGAGTTGGCCGAAAAACTGGATTATTACGGGAGTAGCTTGGCGATCCCTTACCATACGGATACCGAGAGCTTGACGCTCTTGTCTTTGAACAAACACTTCAACCAGGTATTGCCTTTGTTGGGGGAAGTGATCAAAACCCCCAGTTTTCCTGAGCAAGAGTTACAGGCTTTCATCCAGCGTAGTGTACAACATTTGCAAGTAGACCTGAGCAAAAATGATGTAGTGGCTTATCGCCAAATCACAGAGCAGTTTTTTGGCCCCGAGCATCCTTATGGCTACAACAGTACCGCTGATACCTATAACCAACTCACCCGGGATGATCTATTGCAGCACCACCGCAGTTTGTTCACCAAAGACAATTGTGTCATCATCATTAGTGGGAAAGTAACCCCCGAGGTGCTTGAACAATTGAACGAACAATTGGGGCATGGGATCCCTGCTGGAATAATTCCCGCACCCAGTCTGATTCTCCAGGAAGCTCCGCCACAACAAGTGTTGATTTCCAAGCCCGACAGCTTGCAATCAGCCATTCGGATTGGCTTCCGGACTTTCAATCGGCATCATCCTGACTTTTTTGACCTTTCCATCCTCAATGTGATTCTGGGGGGCTACTTTGGCTCTCGCCTGATGACCAATATTCGGGAAGAAAAGGGATATACCTACAACATTTATTCTACCCTCGATGCCATGCAATTCGATGGTTGCTTTTACATTGGTACCGAGGTTGGCAATGAGTTTGTAGCAGATACACGTACCCAGATTTACCTGGAAATGGATCGCCTGCGGGAAGAATTGGTGGACGAAGACGAACTGGAAATGATGCGCAACTACATCCTGGGCAATTACTTGACCATGATTGATGGACCATTCAACGTAGCCGAGCTGGTGCGCCTGCTGGTTACTGAAAATTTGCCTTTTACAGAGCTACAAGACTCGGTTGATCTGACCCTGGCCGTTACGCCTGAATCCATTCAAGCCATGGCGCAAAAGTATTTGATCCCCGAGAAAATGAGCGAAGTAATCGTGGGCAAAGCTTAAAAATTGGATTCAAACCATTTTTTAAGCCTTTGATCAAAAAAATTTGGTTAAGCCGGGCCGAACATGCTTAAATGTCGCTAAATTTTCTTTCTTTTGCGAGCAAGAAACGCCAGCGGTCAACCAACAGTTTGATCACAATAAAGCTCGAAGGGGCGCGTTTGACATAATTTACAAAAACTCTTAGGTAAGGAAAAATTAATGAAGCTGTTCAGTTTTTTTAGACAAGAACTCGCCATTGACCTTGGCACTGCCAATACCCTGATCATGCAAAATGATCAGATTGTTGTGGACGAACCTTCAATCGTAGCCATCAATCGCAAAACCAACCAAACCATTGCGGTTGGCCGCCGTGCGATGCAAATGTTTGAAAAGACCCACGAGGAAATCAAAACTGTTCGCCCGCTGAAAGATGGTGTAATTGCCGATTTTCAGGCGGCTGAAAATATGATCGAGGGCTTCATCAACATGATTGATGGCCGTCGGCGCTTTTTTTCCCACATGAAAATGGTCATATGTATTCCTTCTGGGATTACTGAAGTGGAAAAACGCGCTGTATTTGATTCAGCCGATCACGTAGACTCCAAAGAAACCTACCTGATTCATGAGCCAATGGCTGCTGCTTTGGGAATTGGTTTGGATGTGGAAGAACCAGAAGGCAACATGATCATCGACATCGGTGGTGGTACTACCGAAATTGCGGTGATTGCCCTTTCCGGGATCGTTTGTGACCAATCCATCCGCATTGCGGGTGACGAATTCACCAACGATATCGTGAGCTACATGAAGCGCCAACACAATATCCTGATTGGGGAGCGTACTGCTGAACAAATCAAGATCAGTGTGGGGTCTGCCTTACATGAGCTGGATGAGGATCAGGCTCCCGAAGATTTTGCAGCTCATGGCCGGGATTTGATGACGGGTATCCCCAAACAAATCAAGGTTGGTTACCGCGAAATCGCCCATTCATTGGATAAATCCATCTCCAAAATTGAAGATGCAGTGCTTAAAGCACTCGAATCTACTCCACCCGAGCTGGCTGCCGATATTTTCAGAAGGGGATTGTACCTGACTGGTGGCGGTGCGCTGTTGCGGGGCTTGGACAAACGTATTTCCTTAAAAACCAAACTTCCCGTGCAGGTTGCCGATGATCCATTGCGCGCTGTTGTTCGGGGAACTGGCATAGCGTTGAAAAATACCGATCGTTTCACCTTTTTGATCGATCGTAAGAGTGTGTGATTTATAGTCTATAAGGTCGTTTTGATGCAGCGACAACACTGTATTAAAACGACCTTATTCCTCACCCGCGAGCTTCAATCACCACATGAATACTTTCCTGCAACTACTCAATCGGGTTAATCCCCGAATCTTGTTCTTGGCACTTTTGGTCGTCTCGCTTTTTCTGATTGTTCAGAACAACGAAGCGCAGGGTAGGATTTTTTGGAATTCGGCAGGAAGGGTAACTGGCTTCTTTGGAAGTGGTGCCAACGCCATCCGGAGTTATTTTAACCTGCGGCGGGAAAATGAAAAACTCCAGCACGAGATCAGTGTATTGCGTGGGCAATTGGCTAAAGATCAGTACAACGATCAGGTTAGTACAGATACTTTGCAAAGGGTGATTGATAGTACCCGAATCCAAATTTACAAATACATTGAAGCTACCGTAGTCAACAACTCTGTGGACAAACCCAAAAACTACCTCACCCTGAACCGAGGTAGCAGACATGGGGTAAAGCTAAACATGGGGGTAATAACCACCGATGGGGTATTGGGGGTAGTGCGCTACGTATCGGAGTATTATTGCGTGGTCATGTCAATTTTGCATGCCGATTCAAGGGTAAGTGCTCAAATCCGTGGCGAAGACAAAGGTTTTTATGGTTCTTTGGTATGGAATGGCAAAGACCCTCGTTTTATGCAACTGGTAGATATTCCTAAACACAATAAAATCAGCTCCAAGGACGACGTGGTTGAAACCACTGGCTTTTCTACTTATTATCCCCCTGGGGTGGCCATCGGTAAAGTGTTTTACCACAGCATCTTGCCGGGATCCAGCAACCATTTGATTCAGGTCAAACTGTATACCAATATGAACAATGTCCGCTACGCACAAATCGTAGTGAACGAACATGCTGATGAAATCAATCAACTAGAAGCACGCGCCAAAGATGAACAATAGCTCGACATTGCGCATTTCGCTGAAATTCATCATCATTTGGATCCTCCAAATCGTTGTGCTAAAACAGATACAGTTTTTGCCACTCGGACCTTATTATTACGAGGCCTTTGTGTATCCTCTGTTTATTTTGTTGCTCCCATTTGGCATGCACCTCAATAGGGTGATGCTCCTGGCTTTTTTTTCGGGGCTGCTGATCGATGCTTCTTACAATACCCTGGGTGTACACGCAATAAGTGCCGTCATTTTAGCGTATTGGCGTCCCTCTATTTTGGAGTTGGTATTACCACGAGGAATGGATGAAAATTTGACGCCATCTTTGGCAAGGCTTAAATTTTGGCCCTTTCTGCGTTATGTGGCCTTTTCTTTTTTGCTGTATTTGCCTTTTTATTATTCGATGGCGTTTTTCTCACACGTATTTTTACTGTCCATTGTTGTTAAAAGCCTGCTTAGTTTTATTGTTTCCGTATTTTTTACACTAATTTTAGCAGGCATACTAAACGGCTTAGATTAATTCAATTTTTCCCAGGGCGATAAAAAAATAAATGTTCATTTTGCTATAGGATTAGATAAGTAAACGGTTCAATTTAAGTGTCTTATCTAATCCTATAGCTTAAGAAAAATGAAAATTTATTTTTGCCCCACTACCAAGATAGGCTATGGATATTGGCAGCAATCGTCAACAGGTTATTCAAGTTGTGTTTATCGTTGCAGCAGCGTTGCTATTGACGAGGGCATTTTTTTTGCAAGTCATCAATGGAGAATTCAAAACTGCCGACAAGATTACGGGCGCAGTAGCGCGTTTTCCCATTTATCCGGCGCGTGGCTTGATCTATGACCGCAATGGAAAATTACTGGTGGTCAACAATCCCATGTATGACCTGATGGTCACCGTGGATGCAATGGATAAAAACATCAATGTAGGGCGCTTTTGCAAACTAGTGGGCATGACCCGCGAAGAGTACAACAAAGCACTGGATAAAGACTTTAAAAGCGGCCGTTTTTCCCGCTCCGTGCCTTTTGTCTTTAAAAGTAAAATTTCCGCAGAGGCATTTGCCCGTTTCCAGGAAGCCTTACCGGAATTTCGTGGTTTCGAAATCGTTTTGCGCAACGCCCGCCAATATCCTGCACCAGTAGCTGCACACTTGTTGGGCTACATCCGTGAAGTAGACCAAACCGAGGTTGAAACCCAGTCAGATACCTATGCTCCCGGCGACTACATTGGCGCAAGTGGCCTGGAAAAAACCTATGAAAACGAACTAAGGGGCAAAAAGGGAATTGCTTTTGTGCTGCGCGACAAATTGGGTCGTTACGCTGGTTCTTATCGGAATGGTAAAGACGATATTCCAGTAGTTCCTGGGCTTGATCTGAGAACCACCGTGGATTTGGAACTCCAGCAATACGCCGAGCACCTGCTTAGCAACAAACGGGCCGGCCTCGTTGCCATTGAACCCAGAACCGGAGAAATTTTGGCCATGGTGACTACCCCCAACTACGACCCCAACGAACTCACCATTACCAACAACGCCCGTGGCGATGTCTATAAAAAATTAGCCAATGACCCGAATATTCCCTTATTCAATCGGGCAGTAATGGCTCAGTATCCTCCCGGTTCTATCCACAAAACGATTCTGGCCCTCATTGGCCAGCAGATTGGTGTATGGAGCGTGGACCGGGGCGTGAGTTGTGCAGGGGGCTTTTTTGCTCCTGGGGTACGTTTGGGTTGTCACCGTCACGCCTATTGTAGTGATGTGCGCTCAGGCATTCAACATTCCTGCAATGCCTATTTTGTGACCTTGTTCCGTGCCATTGTTGACATGAATGGTTACCGCCATCCCAATAAAGGCCTGGATACCATCAATCATTACCTGGATAAATTTGGCTATGGCCGCAAACTCGGGGTTGACTACCCTGGAGAACAAGCGGGCCGTTTTCCTACTTCTGCATTTTTCGATCGCTGGTACGCACGCGACGGCCAATGGAAATCGATCTGGATTCGATCGCTTGGCATTGGGCAGGGCGAGTTGTTGTGTACCAATATCCAGTTGGCCAACCTTGCTGCTACGATTGCCAACCGGGGCCATTTTTATACGCCTCATTTTCTTAAGGCTTTTGGCGATTCCTCACTAACCACCCGGAGTACTTTCCGCATTAAGCATGAGGTGGGCATTGAGCGCAGGCACTTCGAACCCGTAGTGGACGGGATGGAGCGGGTTACCATTGCTGGTACTGCCCGTCGGGCCTTTATCCCTGATATTGCAATTTGTGGTAAAACGGGTACGGCTGAAAACAGCTCTGGGGAAGACCACTCGATCTTTTTCTGTTTTGCGCCTAAGGATAATCCTCGCATTGCCATTGCGGTGTATGCTGAAAATGCTGGTTTTGGGGGATCTGTCGCAGCGCCAGTGGCCAGTTTGATGATTGAAAAATACCTCAAGGGGGAAATTCGGACGCCAGCTCGCCGGGAAATGGAAAAACAGGTCTTGAAAAAAGACTACATCATTCGGGAAGTTCCGGTAAAAAAAGGCAAATCAAGCCGACCTTGACAAGGGGCGATAATAAATAAGAGATCATTTTGCCCCACTATTAATTCGTTTTTATGAAAAAAGTATTGCTGTTTTTTGCGCTCCTATTTGCACTGAGCCAGCTTTCTGCTCAAGACAAGCTCAAAATGATTTTTGTAGGTGACATCATGGGGCATGGCCCTCAAATTGAGTCTGCTGCCATCGAACCCAATAAACTCTACGATTATTCCCCTTGTTTTCGCTTCATTGCGCCACTTTTGGAACAAAACGACCTGGCCATCGGCAACTTGGAATTGACTTTGCCAGGTAAGCCCCCCTATACGGGTTACCCGACCTTCAAGAGCCCGGATGAATTGCCCCTGGCCTTGCGCGCTGCCGGTTTTGATTTGTTGGTCACCGCCAACAACCACTCCAATGATGGTGGGCTGATTGGGGTGCAAAACACCATCAAGACCCTTGAAAAGAATGGATTTTACCAAACGGGGACCTTTATTGATTCCTCATACCGTGCGGCGCTATACCCCTTGATTGTGTACAAAGGCAATTTTAAACTGGCTTTCCTCAACTACACCTACGGCACCAACGGGATTCCCAACCACAAACCCAGCGTGGTGAACCTCATTGACGAAAAAGCCATCAAAGCTGACATCGATGCGGCCAAAGCCCACAAACCCGATGCCATCATCACTGTGGTTCATTGGGGTGACGAGTACCAATTGGCTGAAAATGAACGCCAACGCGCCTTGGCCCAAAAAATGCTGAGTTGGGGTTCAACCATGGTGATCGGTGCCCATCCCCACGTGGTGCAGCCCATTAAAAACTACCCTTTGCAGGAAACCAACGGAGCAACTCGGAACGGCCTGGTGGTATATTCAATGGGGAACTTTATTTCTGCACAAACCAAAACCTATACGGACATTGGTTTGATGGTGGAAATTGAATTGGAGAAAAATAATGGCAGTCAGCAATCAGCTATGAGCAATCAGCCGCCAGCAGTCAGTAATGGGCAATCAGGAGTCGGCAGTCCGCAAACAGTGATCAGCAAAGTGGAGTACATTCCAGTGTACCGCTACATTTATCGCCCGGCGGCGGGTAAACCCGTTTACATGACGGTTCCTGTGTCGGCTTTTGAAAATGGAGAAATGCAAGCCCTGCAACCCATGCCTGAAACTACCCGTGCTGCCATGAAAATAAGTGCGGATGTGATTCGCAAAAACCTGACGCAACACGGCGCCGTAGAACGCAAAGTGAGTGCCAAAGAGATTAGTACCGAAAAATAATTTGCCGTGATCGTATCAGCCATTGTCGCCGCCTCTAAAAACCGCGTCATCGGGATGCACAACCAAATTCCCTGGTATTTGCCTGCCGATTTAAAATACTTCAAAAAAACGACCCTGAATCACCATGTGATCATGGGGCGCAATACTTTTAATTCTATTGGTCGGCCATTGCCCCAACGGACGAATATTATAGTGACCCGCGACATTTTTTTTGTGGCTAACGATTGTATGGTGGTTCACTCAATAGATGAGGCGCTGGAATTGGCTTATGACAATGGTGAAACCGAGGCTTTTATCATTGGTGGCGGACAGATTTACGAGCAAAGCCAGGACTATTGGGATAAAATTTACCTCACCGAAGTTGATCTGGAACCAGAAGGGGAAGTTTTTTTTCCAAAAATTGAGCCAAAGGAATGGCGCTTAACCTTTAAGGAAGCCCATAAAGCCGACGACAAAAACGAAATGGACTACATTTTTAAAATCTACAACCGAATAGAAAGCACAGGGACGGAAGTTAAATAAAGTTACAATCTGCCTAGCTAATTTCTGATTTTACTGCGTTACTCGTCAGTTGCGTAGGCTTGCTATGCGCCTTCCTCGTGCCTTGCCAAATCAAAAATTAGCTGAGGCAACTTTGTAACTTTATTTAATTTCCGTCCCAAAGAAGAAGTGTGAGGATTTGCTTTTTAAAAAATAAGTTTTAAATTTGTAAGCAATACCGCACTTTTGTGCATTTGAGCCACCCTTAGCAACAATGATTCTCAGGTTATTCATCTTTTAACCTTGAGAACATGACTGAAGATTTTCTCCACTACGCCTGGCGTTACCAGCATTTCAATTCCAATCATTTACAAACGACCCAGGGTCAAAACCTGAGCATCCTGGCCATTGGTGAACACAACCGCCACGCAGGCCCTGATTTTCTCAATGCACGCTTGCGGATTGAGGATACCTATTGGGCTGGCAATGTAGAGATACACCTGAAAGCCTCGGATTGGTTGTTGCACCGACATGAAAAGGACCTCGCTTATGCCAATGTCATCCTGCATGTGGTGCTGGATGAAGATCAGGTCATCCACGATCCCAATGGGGAGCGGATTCCTTGCCTGGAATTGCGCCGATTGCTCGATCCGCATCTTTGTAGCGCGTATTACCGCATGCTCAACAACAACTTGTGGATTCCTTGTCAAAATCATTGGCAGGAGGTCAAAACGCTGAGTGTTAAATTGTGGCTGGAACGGGTGATGGTCGAACGTTTGGAGGCCAAAACCGAGATTGTCAAACGTTTTCTGGATTTCAATCAAGGAGATTGGGAGGAAGTATGTTATCAACTGCTGTTGCGCAATTTTGGCCTCAGCGTCAACCTTGACCCTTGCGAACAGGTAGCCCGGAGTTTGCCCCTCAAACTCATTGGCCGCCACCGCGATAATTTGTTGCAAATTGAAGCTTTGCTTTTTGGCCAAGCTGGTCTGTTGGAACCGGATTTTGTGGAAAAATAC
>JAAFHQ010000910.1 GCA_013298445.1 Chitinophagales bacterium
TCAAAAAGAAATTTACCAAAACAAGTTGAAACAATATGCTCTTGTTGGAGGTCTTGGAACGCTACTTTTGATTGCTCTATTTTTATACCGAAATAGTCAAAAGCAAAAAAAAGCAAAAAACTTATTGCAGGAACAAAAAGATAAAGTAGAATCAACTCTTACCCAACTCCAATCCACCCAAGCCCAACTCATCCAATCCGAAAAACTCGCCTCCCTCGGTGAACTCACCGCAGGCATTGCTCATGAAATCCAAAACCCCTTGAACTTCGTCAATAACTTCTCGGAACTCAGCGCTGAACTGGCTCAGGAACTCAAAGAAGAAGTAGAAAAGCCCGAATCCGATAAAGCCCTCATCATCGATTTAGCCACCGATCTGGTTTTGAACCAAGAAAAAATCAACCACCACGGCCAACGCGCCTCCTCTATCGTCAAAGGTATGCTCGAACATTCGCGGGCGAGTACTGGGGTAAAAGAACCTACTGATCTCAACGCGCTGGCTGATGAATACCTACGACTGGCGTATCATGGTATGCTTGCCAAAGACAATCGCTTCAATGCTACCCTGGAAACGCATTTTGATCCCAATTTGCCCCTGGTTTCCGTCATACCACAGGACATTGGCCGTGTGCTGCTGAATTTGATCAACAATGCATTTTATGCGGTGATGGAAAAGGCAAAGCAAGGAATACAAAGCTATCAACCTACGGTAACGATAAGCTCTAAAAAACTGGAAAATGCCATCGAGATCAAAGTCCAGGACAACGGCCCTGGCATCCCCAAAGCCATCCGCGACAAAATCTTCCAGCCCTTTTTCACCACCAAACCGACCGGGCAAGGGACGGGTTTGGGGCTGAGTTTGGCGTATGATATTGTGACGAAGGGGCATGGGGGGACGCTGGAAGTGGAGAGTGTGGAGGGCGAAGGCGCCGAGTTTCTTATTCAATTACCTGTTAAAAACAATGAATGATGAAGCAGCTGGTAATGCTATTCTTTCTTTTACTGGCGTGCAGCCTCGGTTTTGCTCAAAAGGCAGATTTTTCTGTTGAAAGTCTGAAACACCAATTGGGCATGGCCAAAGATGACACCAGCCGAATACTGAAACTAGCTGAAATCTGTCATCATTATGGGTATTCAAATTATGATTCGTCCATCGTGTACGGACAGCGTGCACTTGAACTCCTGGAACGAAACGATTTCCCAAGAGGCAAAGCGAGGGTGTTTTATGGTTTGGGCGGCGCTTATTTGATTCATGGAGATATTTCCAAAGCATTGGACATACAATTGGAAGGCTTGCAATTGGCGGAAAAAAACCATTTTGAACTTGAAAAGTCAGCTTGCTTGTTTGGCATCGGGTTTTGCTACATCATGCTCACTGACCAACCGAAGGCGATTAAATTTCTCCAAAGGGCAAGGCTGGCCAACAAAAAAGCCGGGCAAACAGATGGCCTGGAGTTCGTTGCCCCGGAAATCGAAGTCAACCTCGGCGAAGCCTATCGGGAGAACAACCAATTGGACTCGGCGCTGGTTTGCCTTAAAAGCCTTGCCGATGCTCCACCCACTTCCACTTGGCGGGCAGTCGCTTTGACATCCTTGTCGGATGTTTACATGCGCATGGGAAAATACCAAACGGCTCTCGAATGCCTGAACGAAAGCCATGACTTGGACGTAAAAAACAATGATGATTATTCCTTAACATGGGCTTGTTATGCCCTGTCAAGATTGTACAAACAGCTCAACCAGCCGGATTCGTGTATTTTTTATGCCAAAAAATCATTTGATGTTGCAAAGAAATTGGACATTAAAATGGGCTTGTTGCAATCGAGCCGGATGCTGGCCGAGCAATATGAAAAAACGAACCCGATAGAAGCCATCAAATACCATAAAATCTACGCAGCAGTCAATGAGGAATTGTACGGAACCAACAAGATTATATCTCTGCAAAAAACATTGCTGGAAGAACAGGAAAGGCAACGCAAAGTGGAAGCGGACAGGCTAGCCTATCAAAACTGGGTAAGGCAATATGCTTTTATGGCAGGTTTGGCGATGCTACTTTTAATCGCCTTCATGCTGTATCATAACAATCGGCAGAAGCGAAAGGCCAATACAGTTTTAGAACACACTTTAACCGACCTTAAACATTCTCAATCTGAACTTGAAATTAAAAACAGGGATTTGGAAATTGAAGGAGCTTTGGAACGTGTGCGTGCAAGAGCGATGGCTATGCATCAAACAGCAGAACTGTTTGATGCCGCTGAAATATTATATAGTGAACTCACCAAACTCGGCATTAAGAGTACATCATGCGGTTTTGCGCTTATAGAAGAAGAAGCAGAAAAAATTGCGTTTTATGCGATAATTGCTGGTAAAGTATTGAACCAACCTAATCGAGTTCCACTGGCTGAAACAAAGGTCATGCGTTCAATTTGGGAAAGTTGGAAAAAGCAAGACACCACACATGTCTTAGCGCTCAACAAGGACGAGACAATCGCCCATGAAGCCTATGTTGCAAAATACGCAATTTCATCATTAAAAGAATATGGTCTTGAAGCCCCTTTTTCGGTTGAAGAATGGCTGGCTGCTGCTCCTAAAGAAGTAAAAATACATTCTTTCAATTTCACGCATGGTTATTTATTGATTATCAGTGATGTTAGGTTAACTGCTGCACAAGAAGAGATAATGGCGCGATTTACAAAAGTTTTCGAGTTGACCTATCGCCGTTTCCTTGATATAAAACTTGCGGAAGAACAAACTGAACAAGCACGACTCAATTTGATTCAAATTCAAACCGAAAAAAAGCGGGCCGAAGACGCTTTGGTTGAGCTACACGCCACCCAGGCCCAACTCATCCAATCCGAAAAACTCGCCTCCCTCGGTGAACTCACCGCAGGCATCGCCCACGAAATCCAGAACCCGCTGAATTTCGTCAATAACTTCTCCGAACTC
>JAAFHQ010000917.1 GCA_013298445.1 Chitinophagales bacterium
AATAGCTCAACATAATCGACCCTGCCATCAATGAAAAACTGTACCATTTTGCAATGAACAAAAACCTAGATTCCACTGCAATGGTATTTGAAAACAGTAAAAAAACAAGCAGCATCAGAAAATTCCCAATGATCAGCCCCAAAGAAATAAAACTATTTTTCTGGAGTGCATTCAAAACTGCGTTCGTCAAACTCAGTAGAAAATTAAAAATAATGCTTAGTACCACCATCAAAACCCCAATTCTCAGTTGATGGGCGTCAATAACTGTCGTGTTAAAAATTGCCGGGAGGTTTAAAAAACCAAACAAAGCAACTGCCAGGGCTGCAATGGTGATTACTATTGTACCAAGAGCTATATAGGCGGTTGACACATACTCTTTTGCAGTATCAAAATCACCCACTGCCAAAGCTTCGGATAGTTTATTCCTCATGCCATTTCCAATACCGATATCCATAAATATGATCCAATTGGCGCTAGCAATAAGGGTAACCCATACTCCATAAATTTCTTGCCCAAGAAACTGAATGTAGAGTGGAACCAGCAACAAATTAAGTGCTACACTTGCACCTTTTAGCATTAAAGAGATAAAAACCTGGTTGTTGAAATTCCTGTCTCTCGTTCCCGATGTATAACTTTCAGTTTCTCCTTTCATTATCAGCAAGCCCTTGTTATCCTGGATTCAGAATGCATTTTTTTCTCCCTTTAGCATATTGAACACCGTAAGGAAAATACATTTACAGTCGAACCAGAAGCTCCAGTTTTCAATATAATCGACATCAAACTCCACCCGTTTGCCCATCTGATAGAGTTCCTCCGTAGGGCCGCGCCAGCCATTGACCTGGGCCCAACCCGAGATTCCTGGTTTCACTTCATGTCGAATCATGTACTTGTCGATCAAGCTGGAATATACCTCCGTGTGCTTGATCATGTGTGGACGTGGGCCGATAACTGACATGTCACCCAACAATACATTGATAAACTGGGGAAACTCATCAATATTGGTTTTCCTTAAAAAAGCCCCTATTTTGGTGACCCGAGCATCGTTTTTGACGGCCTGTTGCTGGTCACTTTGTTCATTGACCGCCATAGTCCTGAATTTGATGCAACCAAAAGGTTTATTCCAGTATCCAGTTCGCTTTTGGATGAAAAAAACGGGGCCTTTTGATTCAAGCCGGATCAACAAAGCAATGATGGGAAAGAACGGCAAAATCAACAAAAGCACCGTGATGCTGAATAAAATGTCAAACCAACGCTTGAGCAATTTATTATGGGGTATGCACAAAGGTTCTTTTTTGCGCCGTACAATCGGCAAGTGTGCCAGTTGTTCCACATGAACACCGCGTTCAAAAAAATCAACACCAATGGGCACAATCTCAAAATCGATGTATTGGTTTCGGCAAAGTTGAATGATGCGTTGCACCATCTGCTTTGGCAAGTCGCTGTAGAAATAGAATAACTTTTTGATGCGGTAATGGTTCTCCTGAAGGTAGGCTTCTATGTCATCGTAGGTGCCCAAACTGGGAACATCAGGAAGGTTTTCCTGGGCAAAACGTCCTATACAAACTGCGTTGTCGTCTCCATAAATGGAAGAAAGCCCTTTATCCAGGTATTTAAGGTTCGTGTTTCCTCCTCCTACTACTGCATAGGTCAAATCAATTACCTTATTCCGGTTGTAATACCGAAAGATATAGTGGGAAATGGTTGACAGAACCATGAATGCAGAAAATGACTGCATCAAAAAATGTACCTGGAAAGTCTGGAAAAAAAACTGGTAGTAAATCAAAGTGATTAATCCAAAATAAATCAGGGTATTCCAAAATAAATCCCTGATTTTTAGATCTAATCTAGCTCCTTCGAACACACGGTAAATGTCCGTAAAAGGGATATAGATAAGCCAAATTAAATTGAAGAGCAGCAGCAAGAAATAAAATTCCTGGGTCATTCCCTGGCCAGCAAGCTGGCTAAATGGAACTTGGAGCAGTAGAAAACCAAGTAACGCGAAGTTCAATATGAGCAAATCAAAAAAAACTGCAAGCGTAAGCTGACGGGCAGTTTCTCTTTCCTGCTTCTTTGGATCGGAGTGGAATGCACGCTGATCGATTACCTGTTTGCGTAAAACAGGCATTTGTGTAAGTGAATGATTCATGGCGAAAATAATTAAATTAAACTGGTTGTTTGTTCATTAAAGTGCTGGAGAGCTAGTTTCCATAGTGACCGTAGGTATACCCATAGGCATCGTTTTGTTTTTTCACACCATTAAAAATGATGGAAGGGTTAACTAATTTATGCTGGTCAAAAAACTCTTTGGCTTTTTCGATCATTACCTTTTTCGTGTAACTGGAACGAATGACAAACAAAGACTTGTCCACATATTTATTGAGCAAAATGCTGTCAGAAATTATTCCAATCGGAGAGCAATCAATGATGATGACTTCATATTTTTCCTTTAATCGGGCAAACAGCTCTGACAGTTGATCCTCGGAAATCATTTCCAGCAGGTTGACAATGACTGGCCCCCCTGAAATGAAATGCAGATTGGGAATATCACTTGAAATTTGGATGACTTCGCCTAAATTCAACTCCTTCATGAAGAAATTGCTTAACCCAATTTCGGGGTTGCCTCCAAAATATTTGTTTACCGAAGGTTTTCTTAAATCAAAGTCGACAACTATCGTATTCCTCTTGCCAAGAGCGAAACTCCGTGCCAGATTAGTCGCAACAAAAGTTTTCCCCTCATTACTTGTACTAGAGGTAACCATTATACATTTCGTTTTCTCCCGGTTGTAAAACTGTAGGTTCGTTCTTATCGTTCGGAACCGCTCAGTCGCTAAATTTTGTGGATCACCTAACAATAGTTGTTGGCTTTTTTTGTTTTGGTGATTGATCACGCCCAGGATTTTATTCTCCGGGAGTATTTG
>JAAFHQ010000911.1 GCA_013298445.1 Chitinophagales bacterium
TATGGGCAGTTCCTTCAACATTGACTGCATGCATCTTTGCGCGGTCTTTCTCTTCAAAAGAAATGATTGCAGCAACGTGGAAAACCCATTTTTTACCTCTGATGCCTTCCGCCAAACTATGGGGGTCGTTGAGCTCCCCTTCGACCCACTGGATGCGATCGGCAAAATCGCTGGCGAGGTCAAAATTGCTGTTGCGCCGGCGCAGCGCAGTGATATCGGTATAACCTTGCTCCAACAAATGCCGAATCAGGTAAGAACCTACAAAACCAGTACCGCCTGTTACAAAAATGGACATAATTACAGGGAAAGAAATGGACAAATAAGGAATTAGGGAATGAGCATTTAGTTCATTCCCTAATTTCCAACAGGCTGTTTAACGTTTTTTGTTTGAACAGCTCAGCATTAATTTTTGGTCAACGTCATGGTGTAAGCCGCTACAGCCTTGATTTTGTCTTTGTCAAGCAAAGCTTTAAAGCTGGCCATGTTGTTGCGACCATTGGTGATCACTTTGATGCGTTCGTCCAATTTTAGTTTGGATTCAATAAAATTGGCCGCACCAGATACGCCCATGTCGCCACGCAAACCATGACAGGTTACGCAGTACTGCTTGTAGATCTTCTCACCATCAGCTTTTTTGGGCTGCACGTTCTCAACAGTCATGTTGGAGAAAAGCAAGATCATTGCCAAAAGCGATCCAAATGCCAGTAACTTTCTCATCGCGTCGGTTTTTTTTAATAGAGAAATGCGGTTGCAAGGTAAAAAATTTCGCGGCAAAGCGCAGCCTTGAAGAAAAATTCTCAAGACACTTTTATGACGCAAAATTACTCGCAAGTCAGGTTATATAACGTTAAGGTCATCCTAAAATGGCTTTTGTTCGTGTTAATGATCTTTAAACATTTGCCAATGGTTCATCATTTGAACAACAAATAAGCTTTGGGGTCAAGTTCGATGTATTTTGGGAAACCTTTGATAGGGAAGTCAAACTCCTCTTGTGCCTTACCAATGGATAAGGTTTTTTCAAAGATCACTTTTTTATTTTCATCCAGGAATTGTATGTCCAGAGGAAAACTAAATGGGCTATTTTGCAATTGCTGGACGTTTACCTCTACAATGTTTTCTCCCCCGTCCCAGCGGTAAGAGACTTTTAATTCAGGTTGACCAGCCTGAAAAACCCATTGTTTAAAAAAGGTCCCGAGGGATTTACCGGATGCTTCTTCCATCACTTTTTGCAAATCGGCAGTCAACGCGTTGCTGCCCTGATACTTTTGGTAATAGGCCCGATAGCCTTTCCAAAAGGCCTCATCGCCAATTTCGTGGCGCAACATGTGCAACACCCAGGAGCCTTTTTGGTACGAGTTGGTATTGAGCACGTCGTTGATGTCTGTTACAGTGGTATCTACAATGGGTGCCAACTTGCTTTGAGCGTAGCGCACTACTGCCAAGCGGTCTTTGCGCATGCGTTCGGCTAGGGAAGCAGCACCGTATTTGGCTTCGTGGTAAAGGTGGGTGCTGTAGGTTGCAAAACCTTCACTCAGCCAAACGTGGTACCAGTTGGCTTCCGAAGCCGAGTTGCCAAACCACTGGTGTGCAATTTCGTGGGCGATCAGGTCCTCTCGTTCCTTCTTGCCATTCACCGAATTTTCGTAGTAAAAAATATTACTGGCGTTTTCCATGCCGCCATAGCGGGTTTTGGATTGTACGTTGGCCAACTTGCGGTAAGGGTAAGGGGCGATGTTTTTGTGGAACCATTCCAACACCTCTACAGCCTGGCTGTAATCAGCAAAACCCTCGGCCCGGTTGTCCGGAAAAACCCAGGAACTGACTTGAATGCCTTGAACTTCCCCAGCGAGCTGCACCGCAAAGGGGGCCACCCCGATGACCATCACCTTGGTGGGCAGCAACACGGTTTCTTTCCAATGGGTACGGCGCAAACCTCCATCCAGATTGGTTTCTTCAATCTGGATGCCATTGCCAACTACCTGGTAATGATCGGGCGCAGTGACGATAAATTCCACCGAAGCCTTATCGGAAGGGTGATCCACAGTAGGCAACCAATGATGGGCGCGATTGGGCCAATTGTCGCCAAAAAAAGTGCGATTACCAAATTTGTTGGCATCGATGATCAGCCCATCAGCGGGAACGCCAGCGTATTGTACACTTACGGTGATGCTTTCACCGGCCGGGATGGTACTGGGCAGGGTGATGCTCAAATGATCCTCAGTATGGCTGAATTTGAGGGCAGTGTTGTTGTAATTTACGGCACTGACTTCCATGCCTTTACCTGCTTTTTTATTGGTCAAATCCAGCACAAAGCTGTTGCCTACCTGTTTGAAGCGCAGGGTGATTTCGGCGAGGCCTTCGATGCGGTCGGTATCGTCTTTGAGCGTCAGGCTAAATCGATAATGTTGGACATCGATGCTGTTGATCTGGGGGTTGTAGGCGGGGGATTGGGCGGTGAGAAATGTGGTGACTAACAGAAAGACGAACACTGTGGTTAGGGACTTCATAAGTTTAAACTATTGATTAGCAGCAAATGAAAAATGGAGTTCGTTGCGGACTTTTTTTCCTTCGCTGGCTTTGGTTTTTTTATCTGAAACGATTAACAATTCGGTTTTTTTTATGGCAATTTTCCACCATAACAATGCCGGAATCATATTCCCACTATGTTTTTCCAAACGGTAAATGAATGCCAAATTTGGAGTGTCGTGGTCGTGGAGTAAACGATTAAGCTTTGTGTGGTGTAAGCCTAAATCTAGTGCTAAGGCTCTTTGATTTCGATCAATGATGGATTGATATGCTTTTAAAAAATAACCAAAAGATTTTTCTTCTTGAGGCAAAGACTCAGCCATAAGATAGCGCTCCATTTGGATGCGCAAACGAACAAGATTGGCATACGTTTTTTCTTCTCCGGTCAAAGATGCCATACGCTTTAGCCGA
>JAAFHQ010000912.1 GCA_013298445.1 Chitinophagales bacterium
GGATTAGCTACCAAATGCCCATGTACAAGTACCAGGGTAGTTTGGTGGGTTTTGCTTGCTTTGCCAAACATTACAGCTTCGTCACGGCGAATGCATCGACTTTAGAGCAGTTTCGGGCAGAGTTGAAGGACTACAAGTTTTCCCCCTCCGCGATTCAGTTGCCTTACGGAAAGCCATTACCAACGGAGCTTTTGGCACGCATCATTCAACAGCGGATAGTAGAGAATGAAGGATTGGCGGCGAAGAAAAAGCAGAAATAAGCTGGGCATTCTATGCCTTTTTTTCAAAAACCATACACATGCCCTCCATGGCATAAGTAGCACCGTACATAGTGACTGGCGGCTCGGTTTCCTGCTGGGTTTGGATCAATTCAAACCCACATTCTCCAAAAATGCGCTGGATTTCTTCCTTTCCCCTGAGTTTGAAAAGAGGTGTAACAAAGGGTAGTTTTTCCATAATTTCCTTAGTCCGAATGCCCACATAAAACCTGGCTCCCGGCTTCATCACCCGACTAATCTCTTGCAAATGCGTAAAGGGTTTGTCCCAAAAATAAATCACGTTGATGCAAAACACCGCATCAAAAAGGCCAGCGGTATAGGGCAATTGGTCACTGCTGCCCATTTCCAACTCCAGTAAACCTTGGCGAATCAGTTCAGCGTTGTCTTTACGCGCAGCTTTGACCATTGCGCTGGAAAAATCAATCCCGTAGAGTTTGAGTCGCTCCGCTTTATTCAAAATTTCCTTAAAAAAATGGCCATTGCCAAAACCTATTTCGAGTACCTGATTGCCCGGCTGTAGTTGCAGGTGTTGCAAAACCAGTTTGTACAAACTGCGGTTGCTTTCGTTCATCCTTTCCCCAATGGTTTTGGCAAATGCCCCATGAGGCTTGCGCAATTGTTGGGCGATGAACTCGGGCGTCGGTGTGGGCTTGAATTTCTGGAGGAGCTTTTTCAGGAATTGGAGCATAAGTGATGGATTTATAGGTGCTTAATCTTTTAGAGAAAATTATTCACACAAAGTTCCCATTTTTATTTTATTTTTGAAAAAAATCCAAACAAAAATATGAGCTTCCATATTCTCAATGGCGATAGTCTGGCCCAAACCTTTGCCCAAAGCAACATCCCTGGACACCGCATCATCTGCCGTGAATGTCTGATCGATGGCCCCGCTCAAGCTGCTGATCTGGACAATTTTTGGTCCATCCGCGCCAATTTTATCGCTCAGGGTTACGGCGAAGCCCGCGAGACATATTACGATAAGGTGGTGAAAGAATTGGATCAAATTCAGCGTCTTCCCGAAGAAGCCGAAATCAACCTGTGGTTTGAAGACGATTTGTTTTGCCAAAGCAACCTGTGGTTCATGCTAGCCCTGCTGGTCAATGCCAGCCCACAGCTTAAAATATACCGGGTTTTTCCTGTAGAACCGGCGCTCGATCATTGGAACGGTTTTGGGCAAGCGGATGTGGCAAGTTTGGAACAAGCTTATGCCCAACGAGTGCAGTTTCACCAAACCGACCTCGAGTTGGGTTTGGCATTGTGGGAAGCTTTCCGCAGCAAAGACCTCAAGCAATTGCAAACTTTGTCCCGTCAGCCTTCGGCTTGTTTCAATCGGCTGCCGGAAGTTGTTCAGGCGCACGTTGATCGTTTTGTACCACAAGGGCAGTTGGGGCGCCCCGAGCGTTTGATTGCTGAGATTTTGCAGGGTAATCCGGTGGATTTTAGTGCGGTTTTTAAGGCTTTTGGGCAAAAAGCGGGGGTGTATGGGTTTGGAGATGTGCAGGTGAAGATGATGTATGAAAGGGTATTGGGGATGTAAGTGCAGCAGTAAGTAAATTCTTGCTTCAAACCATTTACCCCTTCGGATATAACTTCCCCTGCAACCACACAATGAGATTCAAGAGAATAGGAAAGGTAAAAAATACGAACCAGATCACCGTATTCCGGGGCAAAAGCTGAAATGTATAATTCAGCCCGTACAGGATCGAGGAATAGACGATGCCCAATAAAGCATGCCCGATAAACACTTGACTATCCAGGTACCTGAGCAGGTGAATTTTCTTGTGTTCCTGAAAACTCTCGCTGTAACTTTTGCCCTTTTCTGGCAGATACAACAGGGCCAAAAGCATGAAATTACAAACGGCATACAAGGACGAAACACCCAGGAAAAAATATTGCAGCACTATCGAAAATCCTTCCGACAAATAGCTTGTACTTTTCATATCAGGGCGATTAAGCACAGTAATGAGGTTGTCAATAGCCAATACAAGCATGATTATGCTGCTCCAGGTACTAAGAATGATCCGCATGGCTTCGGACAGTCGAATATAGGTCAGGGCATGTAGTACGGAAAATGCAAAAAACAATACAACAATCGTCAGTAACGCAATTGTTAACCAGTTGTCATAACGAATCAGGTTATAATCAAGGATCCAATAAATTAGGGCTACCGATTGAAGAAGGGTTATGCCCTCAGTCAGTTTTGCACTGGGTTTTTCAATGTAAAGCGCAGCGAAACCAACTGAATAAACCGCTAAAAACCAATACGTCCATGATTGAATGCGGTCTTCAAAACCATAAATCTGGCTCTGCTCACCAGGGACAAATGCCAATAGACTGATAAAGTACGCCGTGATAAAAATGGCCAACACGGTCTTCCAGTGGTCTAGAATTCTGAAACTTTCGTACAGCATTCCGGCAAAAATTGCGATCAAACTGATCGAAAAAAGCTTTTGTCCAGAAATCGAAGCCTTGTAGGCAATGAAACAGCTGAATGCTAATGAAGCCATTCCTATTATGAGAATGAACACTTTGTATCGTTTGTTATTCCATTCCATTCTTTTCTTTTTTCGCTTCACATGAACGGTCGTCCTGTTGTCGCTACACCTCCGCCTTCACTTATTGGAGTATTGGCAATGCTCAACAATGGGCATAAAAT
>JAAFHQ010000913.1 GCA_013298445.1 Chitinophagales bacterium
GAATACCTGGAAACCGACAGTGTGTGGGCCAAGCGGGAGGGTGCTGAGCTGGGAGTGATTGGATAAAAAACTACTTGTCCGGCCGTCGGGCAAACGAGGGTTTTGCGGCTGCACAAAATTGAGCGCAAAACTCCACAAGGCCAGGACAAGTAGTTGCGTTTTCATTGAGGCATTCTATCTATCGTTCTTCATCGACAGGGGTGATTTCCCACCCGTCAATTCCAAAACATCGCCTACAACCTTGGTCGCTTCGTACAGGTAGCGGTCTTTTTTCAGGAAATTCACCCAGCGGGTGTTGAAGGCTGCGCTGGTTCCAGAAGCATTGGGGTCCTCCCCTACTCTGGCTACATCCATTTCCTTGTTCATCACGAACAATTCGCGGGCCTGTTTCGCTCTGGCGCCGACGGCTTTTTCTTTTTCCTTGTATTTCTGGAGGTTCAAATCCAGTGCGGCATCTTGCTGAGCAGACAACCAGGCGGAGTTTTGCTGCACTTTCTCAACCAAACCCGTGCTGTCGATGCGGCTCCGGAAACGTTGGCGCAACTGGTCCATATTGGGCGTTTTGGCCCAAGGCTTGTAGCTCAGTTTTTTGATTTCGTCCCAGGCCAGGGCGGTCTCATTGTCTTTTTCTCTAAATTTGTAAGCCTCATAATAACCCGGCAATACCAAATCAGGCACCACCCCCTTCAACTGCGTAGAAGCGCCATTGATGCGGTAGTATTTCTGGATGGTCAGGTGTACGGTACCCAAATCGGTGTTTTCATCTCTGGTCAAGCGGCTCAAGGGGATGGGGCGTTGTACCGTTCCTTTGCCGTAGGTGGAAGTGCTACCTACTATGATCCCACGCTGGTAATCCTGAATGGCTGCGGCAAAAATTTCGGAAGCCGAAGCGCTAAATTCATTGACCATCACCACCAGTGGGCCACTGTACAATACCTTTCCGTTGTCTTCATCTGGCAGGAAGGAAGAACGGCCATCGCCGTTTTTCACTTGTACCACTGGACCATCGGGGATGAACAAACCAACCATTTGTACCACTTCATAAAGGCTACCCCCACCGTTGTCGCGCAAGTCAATGACGATGCCATCCACGTTTTCAGCCTGGAGTTTCATCACTTCTTTGGCCACATCGGCAGCGCAACTGCGGCCACCTTCATCACCCATCGGAGTGTAAAACTTGGGCAGGTAGATGTAACCTGTTTTTTGATTGCCATCTTTGATGGTGCAGGCTTTGGCAAAAGTTTCCTCCAATTTCAGTTCTTCGCGCACAATGGGCACTACTTTGATGGTTCCATCTACTTTTTTGAGTGTGAGCTTCACCGTGGTGCCTTTGTCGCCACGAATGAGTTTGACGCCATCGGGAATGTCATACCCTGCTACGTCCACTGGAGCTTTGTCGCCTTCACCAATCTTGAGGATGAGGTCGCCGTCGTTGACTTCGGTGGTTTTCCAGGCTGGACCGCCTTGGGATACGGTCGCAATCTGGAGGTAGCCATTTTCTTGCCCAATCGTGGCACCGATACCATAAAATTTACCCGAAAGGCGCTCGTCCCAACTTCTTTTTTCCACAGGCATAAAAAAGTCGGTATGGGGATCCATCGTGTTGGTGATGGTGGTGACAAATAGGCTGAAACGATCGTCGTCGCTGATTTTATTGATCAGGCGATCGATGGATTTGTCCAAGGTGGTTTTGGCAAATTCACGGGCCTGGACTTCCAGTGCTGCATCGGTTTCTTTAGGAGTCTCCGCAGTGGCTTTTTCCCTTTGGTCTTGCAGGTCGATGAATTTTTCCAGGGCCATGAACTTCAGCTTTTTCTGCCACTGCTCCTGTTGAGTTTTGGCGTTGTTGGCAAAAATCCTTTTGTCGTAGTCGGTTACGATGCTATCATCTTCGGTGAAGTCAAAGGCTTTTTTGGCCAGATTGGGCAAGTTGGTCTTGATTTCGTTGAGCCGCTGCTTGTAGCGTTCGTTGACTTTGTAAAAAAACTCAACTGGAGTTTGGCGGATTTCGTCATCAATCAAGGCATTGTACTTGCTGAATTCTTTCAAGTCCGCTTGCTGGAAAATGACTTTTTCAGGGTCCAGTTCCTTCAGGTAAGTTTTGTAAATTTTGTCAGAAAATTGGTCATTGAGCGCCTGAGGGCTGTAATGCCCTTGTTCCAACAACTGACCAACGGTATGCAAAATCCGATCGTAACGATCATCGACGGGTGCCTTGTTTACATCATTGCTGCACAACAAAAGCACAATCGGGAGACATAGAGCAGTAAAAAATACACTTTTTGTGGTGTTCATTTGTCGCTTTTTTGGATAGATCCTTGATGAAGGTAAAACTAACGCAACTAAGATAAATAAGAAATCCCCCACTTGGAGGGATTTTAGCCAATTTGCTCGCTTTTGACGATTTTAAATAAACGTAATTTTTGGGGGAGTGGTTTAAGAGGGATGGTTAAGGTTTTCTCAAAAGTTTAGGGTTTGAACAATGGGGGCATAGCCTGGCAGCTCACACAAAATTCTGCACTAAATTCACCTTTTTGATTAGACTTGAGGTAGCTTGATCATCAAGTCTATTAATTCTCCTTTGCGCCTCCAGGGCATCGGCTCACGCATACAAAAACGCCTCATCCCCTTCCGCCATCTTCCTTACATTCTCCAACACCCTCTTCATATACACCCGCCAAAAAGTTTTCGTGAACAACCAGTTCAGCGGGTACAGCCAAACCAAATCTGCGTGCATCGTATAGGTATATTCGATCAAAATCTGTTTGGGTTCCAGTTCCGTCGTCCGCCACTCCCCTACAAATTTTGAAAAGCCCAGCATCCAGGCTTTGAACTCACTCACTTCGATTTTCCAGTATTGGTTTTCGATGCGTTCGATGACCCGATCCATGGAGGCTTCGCCACCAGCCTGGCTAAGGGAGGGGGC
>JAAFHQ010000914.1 GCA_013298445.1 Chitinophagales bacterium
GAAGTTGGCGTCTCATGGAAGCACATAGAGCAATCAGGCCTGCAAATAGTTGTTGAAATTCCTGTTAATACCCAAGCTGACATCATTTTACCGGTTTCAGCCAATCAACTCGTTTATGAATCCAACAAAGAGATAAGTAAAAATGCTGATTTCAAGATACTTTCAAAACAAGATAATCAATTGCGGTTATCTGTTCCGTCTGGAAAGTACATTTTTGACATCAGAGATAAATGAAGGCGATAAAAGCGTCGGCTAAAAAAAGATTTCAGCCAGGAGCAATTAGCCAGAGTCGCCCTGAAAATCGCCAAAGCGGCCCAAAAAATGCTAATCGGAATAAAATTCGGTCAGTATTTTTGTTTATAGGAATGATTGCACTAGTCGGTCAGCTCCAAAAAACTGAATACCGTCAAACCAAAATAAATCTTGTAGCACCCTAATCCCCTTACGGCCTGATCACCATCAATCTTTTCGTGCTCAAAGTCCGCCCCCGTTCATCCTTTAAACTATACAAATAAGCCCCTTTTTTGAGTTGCGAAATGTCGACTTGCTCGGCATAATTCCCGGTGATGGTGTACATTTTGCTCCATTCCTCCTGGCCGATGATGTTGAAGATCGATAACTTGTAAGTGCCTGGTGGCAGGTTGTAAAACTCAAAGCGTACGCTGGCGATGGCCGGATTGGGCGACACGTAGATGTCGGGGCGTACATTGGCAATATTTTGTACAGTACTTTCTCGTTCCCGGGGTTTGAACTCAATTTTGAGCACCTTTTTTTCATTGCTGCTCATCCAGACCCGTGCCACGGGTTCTTTGGAGTTGCTGGCATAAAAGTGGTAGGAAATTTTCTTTTGGGTGCGCAGGAGTTCTTTGTCTTTGACCGATTTGGTTACTTCCTGCCAGCGTCTGCGGCCTACTTTTACTTCGAGGCGCATTTCAATGATCTCGATGCGGCGTTCCCGGATCACTTCAAAAATTCCACCTGGTACAATCATTCGCCCGTAACTGTCCACGTCGTATTGGCGGTCGTAACTCACGCGCAGGCGCAAGGAGTCGGGGCTGACAGGTAGTTTTTTGCGAAACCAGCTCGGAATTTCATCTTCTCCCAAGGTCAATACCAAATTGCCATCCGCCTGGAATGCATCCCCGTAACGCAAGCCATAACGGCGCTCCACCAGCCCCGGGCTGTAGCGCAACACCGATTTGCGGCTCAAATTCAGCGGATCGGGCCCAATTGCACCCAACAAGAGCAGGTCGTTTCCTTGGGTACGGTAATAACCCTCTGTTTGTTCGTCCACCGGAGCAGTATACTCGGCGTTTTTGAAGTAGGATGGAGCACTACCTCTGGCAGCAGGTTTCCACACTGAGCTGCGGGTATAGGGCGCTTCCAGCATTGCAAAATCCCAGCGCTGGTTACGGCCAGATCCAATACTTTTGATGTAAGTGGGAAGGTTGTCTACTGCGGTCAACAAGGTGTCACCGGCCCTGGGCATCAATGATGTAGGAACAAAAATTTGGGCTTGGATAAAATGCCAGCTAAAACAGCTAAGGAGGCATAGGAGCAGGTGCTGCATGCGTTTTCGGGTTGTCGACAGGGCAAAGGTAGGAAAAAAGTTGAGAAGGTTTAGGCTGCCGCGTACTTCACTAAGTCGCTTGCGGCAGCCTAAACCTTCTCAACCTTCTCAACTTAATCAAACCATCTAGTTCTGCCCAATCATATCATGCACAATGCGCAGCGTTTCCCGAATGTAGATGTCTTTGGAGACGCCTTCGATGAAGTCCTTATTGCGGGCCAGGGTCTTTTCATTGTCTGGGCTGGCTTTCATTTTTTGCTCATCCAAACTGATGTTGCGCACACCTTTGTTTACTACATCTTTGAAAGCATTGCGGAAGTCAGTGGCCATTTTTTCTTCGGCAGCTTCGTCCTTGCGGAACTGGTCAATATTGAGCATTACCAAAGAATTTTTACGCTCTGCTTCGATGTATTTGGCCTGAACCAACACTTTTTGAAACCCTGGGTCTTGCTCGATCCGTGCCTTGCTGCGGCGTTTGATTTCTTCCAGGTTTTTGATTTTGTAAGCATTCTGGCTGTAAGAGACTGCCGGAATTTCAGTCCAGTTGAGCGGATAATCTTCCTCGCGCTCTCCAACTGGCAGGTAATGGTAAGAATCTGGCAGGACAATATCCGGGGTTACTCCACGCAGCTGAGTGGAGCCGCCATTGATGCGGTAAAACTTCTGGAGCGTGATTTTGATATCGCCCAGTGGTTTAAATTCTTCATAACCACTGATGGCCTGATCCAGGCTGAACACCCGTTGTACAGTGCCTTTGCCATAGGTCGACTTGCTACCGACGATCACTGCGCGGCCATAATCCTGCAGGGCCGCAGCCAGGATTTCGGAAGCCGAAGCCGAGAACGAGTTCACCATGATCACCAGTGGACCACCGTATTGCACAGCAGGATTGCGGTCATAATTGACTTCGGGCTGAGCCGTGCGGCTTTTGACTTGTACAATTGGACCACTCTCGATGAAAAAGCCCGACATTTTTACCACGTCGTTCAAAGAGCCGCCACCATTGTTACGCAGGTCGATGATTACTCCGCTGACTTTTTCATCTTTCAACTTTTCCAATTCCTTCGCTACGTCGGGAGCACAAAAGCGACCGTCAGCGCGTTGAAAGTCGGCGTAAAATTTGGGCAAATACACGTACCCGACCTTTTCTTCCGGTGTTGCGCCTTCCAAAATCAAAGACTTCACGTAACTTTCCTCAAATTCCACCACATCGCGGATGATGTTGATTTCCTTGGTACTTCCGTCTACTTTTTTGACCAGGAGGCGCACTTTAGTACCTTTTTTACCCCGAATATGCGAGACTACTTCGCTGCTCAACATTCCGGTGAAATCCAGCCATTCGCCACTGTCGCCTTG
>JAAFHQ010000915.1 GCA_013298445.1 Chitinophagales bacterium
TCATCGTACTCAATCTTCTCCCGGAAACCTTCACGATGAAAGAAGTTCAAGACCTTTATGAAACCATTTTTGAAGACACCTATGCCCGAAATAATTTTCAAAAGAAAATTCTCGACCTGAATGTATTGGAGCGCCTTGAAAAGAAATTTACGGGGGCTCAGAACAAAGCGCCGTATTTGTATCGGTTTAGAAAAGAGTAAGAACTATGTTAATGGGAACGAAATCGCTCACTTTTTAAATTTTTTTCAAAAATACCTTAGCTTTCTCCCCAAATCAATTCTATTTTTACCCGTAAAGCAAGATTCTGAATGGACTTACATCTGCAAGACAAAGTCATCATCGTTACTGGCGGTGGACGCGGGATAGGTGCGGGCATCGTACATGCCCTCGCGCGCGAGGGTGCCATCCCCGTTATTGTGAGCCGCAGCGCTGAGCACAATTTGGCTACACTCGAAGCCATTGGTGGTAAGGGTTACCAAATTGCCCTGGATTTGACCAATCCTGCTGCGTGTCAGGCGGCAGTCACCGAAACTCTCCGCCTCACGGGTCGCATCGACGGCCTGGTCAACAATGCCGGAGTGAACGATGGGGTTGGCCTGGAAAGTGGCAATTACGAAGCATTTATGGCTTCCCTGCACAAAAACCTGGTGCATTATTACCTGATGGCGCATCACGCGCTGCCTGCGCTTAAGGCCTCACAAGGTTCCATCCTCAACATTACTTCCAAAACTGCGGAAACCGGGCAAGGCAACACCTCCGCCTACGCCGCCTCCAATGGTGGCCGCAACGCCCTCACCCGCGAATGGGCCGTGGAATTGCTCCAATACGGCATCCGGGTCAACGCAATTGTGGTGGCAGAGTGTATGACGCCCTTGTACGAGTCCTGGCTACAAACCCTCAATGACCCCGAAACCACCCTCGAAAAAATCAAAGACAAAATTCCCCTGGGCAAACGGATGACCACCCAGGAAGAAATTGCCGATATGGCCGCATTCCTTTTGTCTTCCCGCTCCAGCCACACCACCGGACAGCTGATCCATGTGGATGGGGGGTATGTGCATTTGGATCGGGCACTCCTTTAAATGAAAAACGAAAAATGAAAAGTGAAAAATAAACAACATTTCTAGCGATCGTTGTTGGATTTGCCTCTTCTCATTTTTCACTTTTCATTTTTCACTTTTCATTTTCACTTCTCTGCTATGACAAACAAAATCGCCTCTTACACCCTATCCTTTGTGCTGGTAACCAGCCTTTTCTTTTTGTGGGCCTTCGTGCACAACCTGGAGCCCATCCTGATTCCCCACCTGAAAAAAGCTTGTCAGCTGACCGATATGCAATCGGCATTGATTGACTCCGCCGTTTATCTGGGGTATTTCATCATGGCCATTCCGGCCGGGATTGTGATGAAAAAATATGGTTTCCGCCGCGGCATCATCATTGGTTTGGTGCTGTACGCGATTGGTGCCTTTTTATTTATCCCGGCGGCCAATTCCCGGATGTACATCTTCTTTTTGGGGGCGCTGTTTATCATCGCTTCGGGATGTACCTTTTTGGAAACGGTGGCCAATCCTTACGTCACGCTTTTGGGCAAACCCGAGGGTGCAACAACCCGTTTGAACCTCAGTCAATCCTTCAATGGTTTGGGCGCTTTTGTGGCCCCTATTCTGGGTGGACAGTTCATTTTGAGCGGGATTGAGCTTTCCCAAAGTGAACAAAGCGCCATGTCGGTTGAGCAACTCAACGCCTACATGCAAAGCGAGGCCAATACGGTGCGCATCCCTTATTTGATCATCGGCTTGGTCGTTTTATTGGTAGCGATCCTGTTCATTTTCATCCGTACCCCAGAACCGGGGATAAAAGAAACCGGAACCCAGGAAAAGCGCAGCTTGCTCCACGCCCTGCGCCACGCTCATTTGCGCAACGGGGTGATTGCCCAGTTTTTTTACGTAGGTGCCCAGGTTTGTGTAACCAGTTTTTTCATCCGCTTTGCCAAGTTTTCCAGCAATATTCCAGAAAAGGATGCCGCATTCTGGTTGAGTATGGCCATGCTGGGCTTCATGCTGGGGCGTTTTGTGGGTACTTTGCTGACCCGTTACATTGCACCTAATCGACTGCTGTTTATTTATTCGCTGGCTGCTGCTGGCTTGTTGGGGGTGGCGATGGTCACGGGTTCGACGATTGCCGTTTGGGCGATTATTCTGGTACCATTTTTTGAATCGATCATGTTCCCGACCATCTTTTCACTGGCCATTCAGGACTTGAAGGAAGATACCGAATTGGGTTCGTCGCTGGTGGTGATGTCCATTGTGGGTGGTGCTTTTGCGCCCCTGCTCATGGGTTGGATCTCGGATCAATCGACCATTAAATTGGCTTACATCGTTCCTTTACTTTGTTTACTGGTGGTAGCTTGGTACGGGGCTAGAGGGTATAAGGTTCAAACCGCATAATTCATCATTCACACCTGAATTTTATGCAAAGATTTTGCTTGGCGCTGGATCTCGTAGATGATCCAGCGCTCATCGCTGAATACGAAAAATACCACGAAAAAATCTGGCCCGAAATCAAAGCCAGCATTTTGGACGCCGGAGTGACCGATCTGGAAATTTATCGGATCAGCAATCGGTTGTTTATGATTTTGGAAGCAACGGATGCCTTCACTTTTGCCGAAAAAGCCGCAATGGATGCCGCCAACCCCAAAGTCCAGGAGTGGGAAACCCTGATGTGGACTTACCAGCAGGCGCTGCCTTTGGCAAAACCTGGAGAGAAGTGGCTATTGATGGATAAAATTTTTGATTTAAAACAGCAATAGCACCTCCCTTATGTAGCCTAACGGACGCCTATATCTTAAGAAAATGTTATTCTTCTTTTGATCCTCACCAAAAGAGCTAGTTTTGTTATTTTATACCTAACCCCAGTTGGGGT
>JAAFHQ010000916.1 GCA_013298445.1 Chitinophagales bacterium
ATCCCTTGTTAAGGTGCGGTCGTAGCTCAGGTTGACTTTGTACTTGAGGTTGTGGCCATTGTTGCGCAGCAGTTTTAACTCGCCGTACACCACGCCAAACATGCGGTCAACATCGGCGTAATTGTCGACCAAACTGTTCAAACCAATGGAGTTGAGCACAATGGCCCGTTCAATTGCTGATGAAGTTCCACCAAAGCCCCCTTTGCGTTTAGGATCCAATACGGGCATGGTGGGGATAGCGATCAGAAGGTCACCTACCAGTGGAGGACGATTACCCGCCAAGTCAGGCACATAAGTCAAAAGGTTTTCATGGGAATGGGTGTAGTACAAGGACTGCCCAATTTTAAAAATCCCCTTTTCAGCCTCGGTATTGATGCGGGCGGAGTAACGATCGTAAGTAGGGCCGTTGCCGACAAAAGTGCCCTGGTTACCAAAATAGTCCAGGGAAAAATTGTAGGTCATGTAACTGCTGCCACCGGAAAAATTCAGGTTGTGGTTTTGGCGGCTGCCAGTTTTGATGCCTTCTTTTTGCCAATCGGTATCAATATTCTGGATGAAAAGTGGTGATTTTGGGTCGTTACCAGGAGCCAAAGTTTGGCCACCATTGGTTTGTGACTCGTTGTTGAGCAATTGGTAATTGACCCGATTGGTTACCGGGATGCGTTGCCAAACCTTGTCGCTGCCGTAATAACCGCTGTATTCGATCTTGAGTGGAGCGTTTTTGCGGCCCTGTTTGGTCGTGATGATGACCACCCCGTTGGCTGCGCGCGAACCGTAAATGGCCCCGGCAGAAGCATCTTTGAGCACCTGAATCGACTCTACATCGTTGGGGTTAAAATCCCGTGGAGTGGTACCGACCGGAACCCCGTCAATGACGTACAGTGGTTCCCCATTGCCAAAAGTACCAATCCCCCGGATGCGCACGCTAGGGAAAGCACCCGGTTGTCCATCACTAGTAACGGCTACCCCGGCAGCACGGCCTTGCAGCAATTGCGCTACGTCGTTGGTAGCGTATTTTTTGAGCTCGGTAGATTTGACCACCGCCACCGAACCAGTCAAATCGGATTTGCGCTGCGAACCATAACCGACGACCACTACTTGATCGATGAGCGCAACATCGCTGCTCAGGCTTACTTCAACCAGTGTACGGGTGCCGATGATTTCCTCTTTATTGGTGAAACCGACAAAGGAAAAAACCAGCGTAGTGCCCTCGGTAGGTACGTTAAGAGAGAAAGCACCATTGATGTCAGTGGCGGTACCCACCGACGGGGCTTCTTTGACACTTACGTTGACGCCAATCAAGGCAGAGCCATCGTCGGCGGAGGTGACTTTTCCGCTGATGACCCTGCTTTGGGCCCAGGCGGAAAATGGAATGCTCAGCAAAAACAAACCCAGTAACACCAAATGAAGACTGGTCTTGATGGGGCTTGCGTGCCGATGCAGGTGAAAATGTTTGTTGACCATCGTGAGTATAATTTAATTTTTAGTGGAGTGGTCTCAAAAGTAGGGGCGGAGCCTGGCAGGGAAGTGGACGATTGGGTAAAGAAGGTGGACGATTTCGGAAAAGGGGCAAAAAATAGGGCTCTTTCCAGGTTTCAAAGGACTTATTTGAAGAAAAAAGGCGATCTGCCAAATAATATTTGAAATCAAGCTATTTCATACATTACCTTTTTGTCCACCTATTTTACCCATCCATCTACCCAATTGAAAGCCATCAGGGTTATTTTTGATGAAAATGTCACCATGCGCCGTAAATTTTTATTGCTTTTCAGTTTTTTTCTACTCTGTCATTTTTGCTTTGGTCAAATACGGGTTCACGATCCAGTGATGATTCGCCAGGATAGCACCTATTATCTGTTTTGTACCGGAAATGGCATCAGTGTTTGGCAATCGAATGATATGAAAAACTGGCAACGCGATTCTGCCGTTTTTTCCAAAGCACCTGACTGGGCGCTGCAGTCCATTCCTAATTTTAAGGGGCACATTTGGGCTCCTGATATTGCCTGGTACCAGGATCGGTATTATTTGTTTTATTCGGTTTCTCAATTTGGTAAAAACACTTCGGCAATCGGCGTGGCCTCCAACCCGACGCTCCATCGCCAGGACCCTAGGTTTCAATGGCAAGATCACGGTGCAGTTGTCCAATCCATTCCCGGAAAAGACGACTGGAACGCCATTGACCCCAACCTCGTTTTGGATAAAAGGGGAAAACCCTGGTTGAGCTTTGGGTCCTTTTGGTCAGGGATTCAGCTTTTTCCCTTAAAAGCTGATTTAAGTGGCGCAAGTGGAGCCGTACAAGCCATTGCTTCACGCCCCCGTACGACTTCCCTGAACGAACCCGGCGATGGGGCGATTGAAGCACCTTTTATCGTCCGGCGAGGAAAATATTTTTATTTGTTTGTCTCCTTTGATTATTGCTGTCGGGGCGTGAACAGTACGTACAAAATTGTAGTGGGGCGCTCAAAAAAAGTAAATGGCCCCTATGTGGATAAAACGGGGAAATCGATGTTGGAAGGGGGCGGTAGCCTGGTGCTGGAGGGTGATCAAAATTGGGCAGGATTGGGGCACAATGCGGTTTGTCGCTTTGATGGACAGGATTATTTGGTGTACCATGCCTATGATGTGAAGGACAATGGGCGGCCAAAATTGCAGGTTCGGCCTTTGTATTGGGACAAAGGTTGGCCGGAGTTGAAGTAAGTGAATTGAATGCAGGATTCAATAAAAATCACCCATTTGGGTGAGGTGTGTATGGCCCAATCCTTCGAACTTTGCTCCGAATTTCTTTTCTACAAATCAAAAACACCAATTCATCATGAACAACCCATTGATTAAATTATGCCTACTTGCCCTATTGATGGTAGGAACAATGACCCAGGTCTCCGCCCAAAACGGCGTTACTGCAGCGGACAAAAAAGCCATTG
>JAAFHQ010000918.1 GCA_013298445.1 Chitinophagales bacterium
TAGCTGCTTCTTTGATTGAGCTCCTGCACACCGCCACCCTCGTGCACGATGATGTGGTAGATGACTCCATGGAACGCCGGGGCTTTTTTTCGGTAAATGCCCTTTGGAAAAATAAAATTGCAGTTTTAGTTGGCGACTTTTTGCTTTCCCAAGGCCTGTTACTGGCAGTTCGCAACCAACAATTTAGAGTATTGGAAATCGTCTCCAACGCTGTTAAAGCCATGAGTGAAGGTGAATTGCTACAGATTGAAAAAGCCCGCCGCCTCGACATCAAGGAAGAAATTTATTACGAAATCATTCGCCAAAAAACGGCCTCGCTGATCTCTTCTGCTTGCGAAGCTGGTGCCGCCTCCACCACTACCGACAACGACGCCATCGACCGAATGCGCATTTTTGGAGAAAAAATTGGGCTAGCCTTCCAAATCAAAGACGACCTCTTCGACTTTGGCACCGACGACGTTGGCAAACCCCTCGGCATCGACATCAAGGAAAAAAAGATGACCTTGCCCCTCATATACGCCCTCAATCAAACAGACGCCAGCACCCGCCGACACATCATTGGACTGGTGCGCCGCCACAGCGAAAATCCCGAAAAAGTAAAAGAAGTGATCGATTTTGTACGCCAAAGCGGCGGCATTCAATATACAGAGCAGGTGATGTTGAAGTTCCGGCAAGAGGCCTTTGAGATTCTGGATAGTTTCCCGGAATCGGAGTCAAGAACGGCATTGAGGGAGTTGGTGATTTTTGTGACGGAGCGGAAGAAGTAGATAAAAAACGAAGTGCTTATTTTCTGGAAATAGAATGGGTTTAATTCTTTTCCTACATCAAATCCAAAAAGCCATGTCCAAGCGTCGCGATTTTATGAAAAATACGGCCCTGGCCGGAGCGGGTATCCTGCTTGCCCCTGAATTATTCCCTTTCAAGGGGTTTTCACCCAATGAAAAAGTCGTCATCGGTGCCGTTGGCACCAACAGCCGGGGTTTCTTCCTGGCGCGTATGTTCGCCAAAATGCCCAATGTAGAAGTAGGCTACGTCTGTGATGTAGACGAAAAGGTATTGGAAAAAACCATCGCTGAGATTGAAAAAATATCCGGAAAAAAGCCCAAAGGCTACAAGGATGTACGCAAAATGCTGGAGGAAAAAGACCTGGATGCCATCTTTATCGCAGCACCCGACCATTGGCACGCCCCCGCAGCCCTGATGGCGCTCCAGGCGGGCAAACATGTGTACGTAGAAAAACCTTGCTCCCATAACCCTGCAGAAGGTGAAATTTTGGTACAAGCCATGGCCAAATACGGCAAACTCGCCCAAATGGGCAGCCAACGCCGCTCCTTCCCCAAGGTACAAGAGGCCATGAAAGCCCTGAAGGATGGCATCATCGGGCGACCTTACTTTGCCCGGGGCTGGTATGCCAACAACCGCAAGCCCATTGGGGTTGGAAAAAAAGTTGCACCACCTGCTCATCTGGATTTTGACCTTTGGCAAGGCCCAGCACCGCGCCGCGAATACCAGGACAACCTCGTACACTACAACTGGCACTGGTTTTGGCACTGGGGAACTGGCGAAGCACTCAACAACGGCACCCACGAACTGGACGTGATGCGCTGGGGCATGGGCCTGGATTATCCGGTGAAAGTGGTTTCTGCTGGTGGTCGTTTTGCCTACAAAGACGACTGGGAAACCCCCGATACCCAAACCATCACCTATGAATTTGCCAACAATACCTCCATCACCTGGGAGGGGCGTAGTTGTAATGGTTTCAACAGCGAAGGCGTCGGGCGCGGCGTCATTTTTTATGGCGACAAAGGTACCATGACCATCCCCGGTGGCGACGACTACAAGGTGTACGACCTGGAGAATAAACTGGTCAAAGACGTCAAAACTGAACTGCAAGAAGCCCAACGCACCAATACCATGGGTATGGGAGAACTGTTGGACAGCTTGCACCTCAATAATTTTATCGAAAGCATCCGGGGCAAAGAAAAGCTCAATTGCCCCATCATCGAAGGCCACAAGTCAACCCTACTCCCCCAACTCGGCAACATCGCCCTGCGCAACGGCGGCGTCCTGAACTGTGATTCCAGCAATGGCCATATCCTCAAAAACAAAACGGCCATGAAGCTGTGGGGAAGGGAGTATGAGAAGGGATGGGAGATGAAATTGTAATTTTAGTGATGAATGATAAGTGATGAATGATGAATTGTTCACCTTTTGCGGTTTTAGATTCATCACTCATCATTCATCATTCATCATTACTGGAACTGCACACACACCGGCGTAAACACCTTCTCTTCCTTCCGGTATTTAAGCTTGCCATCCTTGCCGATGCTCAGGATTACGATATTGTCGGAGTTTTGATTGGCGGCGTAAAGGAAGCGACCGTCAGGCGAAATGGCAAAGTTGCGGGGTACTTCACCCTGGGTAGAGGCATGGCCAATCAGGCTGAGGGCGCCCGTCGTGGGGTCGATGCTGTAGCCCACAATGCTGTTGTGCCCACGATTGGCCGCGTATAAAAACTGGCCATTGGACGTAATGTGCAAGTCGGAACAGGTATTATTGCCTTTAAAATCGGCGGGTAGGGCGCTGATGCTTTGTACGGTGTCCAGTTTACCCGTGGTTTTGTCCCAATTCATCAGGGTTACGGTGCAGCTGAGCTCGTTGACCACGTAGGCCTTGGGCAGCGTGGGGTGGAAGGTAAAATGGCGCGGCCCACTGGTTGGGTGTACCTTGGTTGCTCCGATTTTGGTCAGTGGCTTTTGAGGCGTATCGTAATTGATTTTGTAGGTATAGATGTTGTCCGTGCCCAGGTCTGGCACATACAAATATTGCTCATCCGGCGAGAGGTTGACGCTGTGTGGGTGGGAGGCATCTTGGCGGGAATGAGGCCCTTTGCCCTGGAATGCTTCGTGAAAAGTAGC
>JAAFHQ010000919.1 GCA_013298445.1 Chitinophagales bacterium
ACTTGATCGTGGGCAATTTCCACTCGTACTGTACAGCCAATTGTCGAATGCCAAACACCACAATGATGGTGACAATCATTTTCCAGCGGTAATCAAGCCCAAATAGCCCCAGCAACAAATAAAACAAGCCACCTAACAAGCACACCGTTACATACAATTCAGCTTTGGGCTGAAACACGAGGGGTATTTCGTTGCACAACAAGTCGCGAAGTACCCCTCCAAAAGTAGCCGAAACTGCACCCATAATCACTGCCACTGCCGGATCAAGCCCTAAAGCCAGGGTTTTTTCCAAACCCAAAACGGTGAACAAACCAAGCCCCAAACTATCGACCCACAAAAAGGTACGTGGAAAGCGCAAAATGGTTTTGCGGAAATAATAGACCACGGGCAGGGCGGCGAGGATAGCGAACAAAAAATTGGTGTCCCGCATCCAGCCTACGGGGAGTCGGCCAATCATCACGTCCCGAATGGTGCCACCACCTACCGCAGTGGCCCAACCGATGATCGCTGCACCAAAAATGTCGAATTTTTTTTCGGCAGCAGTGGCCATTCCGCTGATGGCAAATACGAATGTACCCAGGAGCTCGAAAAAGTAAATGATGTCCATTTTATCCAGCCTTTTTGCTTACTTTATTGGCGCGAAGATACAACTTACACAACCATAAACCTTTTTCAAAACATGAGATCGCTCTACCTACTACTTTTACTACTGGGCTTTACCATAAGCGCGCACAGCCAGCTTACGGTCAATAGCCTCACTTGTGAACACCTCGTCAACCCCATGCCGCTGGATGCCAGCAAACCCCGCCTGAGCTGGAAACTGAACAGTCCACAGCGCAATATCCTGCAAACTGCCTACCAAATTCGGGTAGCTACAGCTGCTGATTTTAATAAAAAAAGCCTGATCTGGGATTCGGGCAAACTGACTTCAGCCCAATCCATCCTCCAGGAATACGCCGGGCCAGCGCTGCAAAGTGCCAAACGCTACTACTGGCAGGTCAAGGCCTGGGACAACCAAAACCACGAATCCCTCTGGAGCGAAACAGCCTGGTGGGAAATGGGGCTACTCAAACCGGAAGACTGGAAAGCCTCATGGATTGAGCCTGAATTGACGGTTGATACCAAATCGATGCCCCCTCCGCCTTTGACGCGAAAGGAATTCAGTGTGAGCAAAAAAATCCAGTCGGCTCGTCTGTACGCCACCAGTCATGGCCTCAATTTTATGGTCATCAACGGAAAAAAAGTGGGCGAAGATCTGTTTACGCCCGGCTGGACGGCTTATCAGGATCATTTGCAATACTTCGTATACGACGTTGGGAGCATGCTCAACCAGGGGCCCAACGCCATCGGTGCTGTACTCGGTGACGGCTGGTACCGGGGCTACCTCGCCTGGGAAGACAACCGCAATGTATACGGTGAAAAACTGGCCCTGCTGGCGCAATTGGTCGTCACTTACACGGATGGTTCTCAACAAGTCATTGGTACCGATGCTTCCTGGAAAGCCCAGAACAATAGTGCTATCCGCATGGCTGACTTGTACAATGGAGAAACCTATGATGCCCGGATGGAAATCCCCAATTGGTCCAAACCGGGCTTTGACGACAAGGCTTGGTGGGCGGTTAACGTGGCCAATTTTCCAAAAAACAATCTCATCGCCCCACAAGGACCACCCGTTCGCCGCATTCAGGAGCTTAAGCCCCAAAAAATCATCACCACGCCGCAGGGCGACAAGGTCATCGATTTTGGGCAAAACATCACCGGATGGATTCGTTTTAAAGTCACTGGTCCAGCTGGAACAAAGGTGACCATCCAACACGCCGAAGTATTGGACAAAAAAGGCAATTTTTATACCACCAACCTGCGCCATGCCAAGTGTGAATTGAATTACACCCTCAAAGGCGTTGGAGAAGAGACTTTTGAGCCCCATTTTACCTTCATGGGCTTTCGCTACATCAAAATCATCAACTATCCTGGTACATTGAGCGCCGAGAACTTTACGGGGGTGGTGATCCACAGCGACATCAAAAAAACCGGGGATTTTTCCTGTTCCAACCCCTTGCTCAACCAATTGCAAAGCAATATTCAATGGGGCCAGCGCGGCAATTTCCTCGACGTGCCTACCGACTGCCCCCAACGCGACGAGCGCCTGGGTTGGACGGGTGATGCGCAGGCCTTCTCCCGCACTGCCGCTTACAACTATCAGGTGGCCGGCTTTTTTAACAAATGGCTGAATGACCTGATTGCCGATCAGGGTGAAAATGGAGGCGTGCCCCACGTGATCCCCGATGTGTTGCAACGCAAAGAAAAAAAGAACCTCACTGGCTCTTCGGGTTGGGGCGACGTGTGTACCATTGCGCCCTGGAACTTATACCAGGTTTACGGCGACCAGCGCCTGCTGGAACGGCAGTACAACTCGATGGAAAAATGGGTAGCCTGGATCACCACCAAGGCCCCCGACGGCCTTTGGAAAGGTGGGCCGCACTTTGGCGACTGGTTGTTTTACCAGGCTCAAATCAGTAACCCTACCGAAAAAAGTGGCTATACCGATCCCGATTACATCGCGACCGCTTTTTATGCCAACTCGGTGGACATCTTGCGCAAAACGGCGCAGGTTTTGGGTAAAAAAGTGGATGAAGCCAAGTATGCCGCCTTGTTTGAAAAAATCAAAAAGGCCTTCAATAATGAATACGTCGCTGGTTCGGGGCGCACCATTTCGGATTCTCAAACTTCGTACGTGCTGGGTTTGACCTTCAACTTGTTTGAGGAGAAAAATCGGGCTGCGGCCACGGCCCAATTGGTAAAAGACATCAAATCGCGGGGCAACCACTTGTCGACGGGCTTTTTGGGTACCCCCTACCTCTGCCATGTCTTGTCGGACAATGGGCATACCGATGTGGCCTACGACCTCTTGTTC
>JAAFHQ010000092.1 GCA_013298445.1 Chitinophagales bacterium
TGAGCCCCCATGGAAAACCCCAATTTCCAGGATCACTACCTCCTGACCGCGGTATTTCGCAAAATAGCGCTCATAGATGTCGAAATAATGTTGCCACTTGTGGATCAGTCGGTTTTGGTTGTTGCGGAAGTACTGTTCTAAGTCCGTCATGAGAATCAGGGTAACTGTATTTTATTTGAAAGGATTTTTAATGCCAAGTGATCCCAAACCTCCATTCAGCATTGCGATGAGGTCGGGGGCCAATTTCCAATACAATAGGGGCAATATATACCCCAAGAGCAAAATGATACCTCCCAACAGTCCGTCCAAAATAATGGAGCCGGTAGAAGGCAATACGTAGTGTACACCAACACAAATTAACGCAGAAATCGCCAAAAACAACATAGGCCGGGAAAAAGGCAACATCTTAAACTTTACCCACAGAAAAACCACTTTGATACAATTGAATGCTACAATAAACACCAACGAAGCATAGGCAGGCCCAAACACGTTGTACTGGCGGATAAAGGAATAGTTGAGCCAAATATTCCCCACACTCAGCGCGATAATCAGCAACATGTTGAAGCGGTAATACTTGGAGATGCCGATGATCATGTCATTGGGCCCGGTGATCATGTCCATCAATTTGGCCAAACCCAGAATCATGGCGATGTTGCGAGCCGTCAACAAAACCTCGGGCTTACTGGTCAACCTAAAAATGTCATCCGCGACCAAAACCAAACCCAGGTATAAGCAGAGCCCAACCGAAAATAAATTCAAAGCGATCTTTTTGTAGTGCTCTCCAATTTTCCCCATTTCCCCTTTGGCAAAAAAATCGCTGATCAAGGGGGCTGAAATGTTCAATATCGACCGGGCAGGCATGTCGATGGTCGTCGCAATGGTGAGGGCATAGGTGAATACCCCCACAGATTCCATACTCTTGATGGTACCCAACATGCTCTGGTCGATGCGGTACGCCATTTGAGTACCTGCAATGCCCAAGAGCCCATAAAGGCCATAAATAATCATTTCCTGAAGGGTAGCTCGGGGGTAGAATTCCCAGCGAGCTTGGAGATTAAGTTGCCCCAAGCTGCGCAAATAAATGACCAGGGCCAGCACCGAAACCAATACCATGCCCAATAGCGAATAAGCAATACCCGTAGTATCCAAAACCTGGAAATAGGCCAATAAAAAGGTAACGGGCATCCACAACTTGGGCAAAATGCTCAGGATAATGCCCGGAATAACAATGCGATGCAAGTTGGCAATGTAGTAGTTGAACAGGTTTTGTATGGCCAGTAGTGCGACCAAAGCCGGGATAAAATTGAAAAAGAGGTCGATGTTTTTAGCATCTTCGGGGTTCAGGCGTTGGATCAAAACGGAGATGGGACCAGAAAATACCCAGAACAAAATGGAAAACAGCACTATGCCAACGCTGATGTGCAACAAGGAGTAGAGCAAAAGTCCATGTCTGGTTTTGTCCAGGTCTTTGAAGCGGGCAAAATAACGCAGGATGATGGCCTGGATTCCCAGGCTGGCCAGGGGCTCGAACAAGGTTCCAGTGGAGTACAAAAATACCATCAGCCCATAAAGTGCCGAGTCTTTGGGGTAAATAAACAAGGTGCTTAAAAAACCAATCGCTACACCAAAAAAATTGGCAATGGTCAATTTTGCCCCCTGCCTGCCAATAATCCCCATTTCTTTTTTTTGATGCAAAGATGCAGATTATGTTTTGCTTTCAAAATAAAGTTGACCCAGGAAGCATTAGGTACTGCAATGCAAACAAGTAATTATTTGCTACTTTTGCGCCGAATTAACTCCGTGTTTCCCCAAAAAAGGAATCAATCATCAGCAATGACACAATCTGTAAGCCAACTGAAAAAACTGGCCATTAAATTCAGAAACCTGCTTTTTTGGATCACCAATTACCAGATGTACCCTGGGATTGGGTTTCGGGAATTGCACCGCATCCGCACCCAGACTCCCTATACTGCTGGAACGGGGCGCTTTATGAACAAAAGCTTCCAATACACCGATGGCCTGGGTTTTTTGGGCAACATCAAGGAGTTGTTTAAAGAAGAATGTTACTTTTTTGAAACCAGCAATAAAACCCCTTTCATCATTGATTGTGGGGCCTACATCGGATTGAGCATCTATTACTTCAAATACCGCTTTCCGGGGGCTAAAATCCTGGCTTTTGAGGCCGACCCTTCCACTTTTGCAGTCTTGAATCAAAATCTGGCCGATCACCAGCTCAACAATGTTGAAATACACAACCGGGCGGTATGGAATGAGGAGACCGAACTGGTGTTTTATTCTGGCAATTCCATGTCGGGCTCCGTTATGGTTGATGCAGGCAACAAAGGCACCACCATTCACGTCAAAACGGCTCGCCTCAAAAACTACCTGACCCAGCCCGTTGATTTCCTCAAACTCGACATCGAAGGCGCCGAAGTGCAAGTACTCCGCGACATCCGCGATGATTTGGGCCAGGTAGAACGCATCTTTTTTGAATACCATAGCGTAGCCCATCAGCCCCAGGCTTTGGGTGAGTTATTGGAAATCCTCACGGCTGCTGGATTCCGCTACTACATTCAGGAAGCGAAAAACTATGCCAAGCGCCCCTTTACTGGTCTGGCGCAAGAGGGTTTTGACCTGCAGCTCAACATTTTTGCCATGCGTTAAAGCCCGCGAGCATGATTTCTATTGTGGTTTGTCATCGTTCGCCCCGTTTTCTGGAGCAGTTCAAACAAAGCCTTGCGGAAACCATTGGCATTGACTATGAATTGATTGTCATCGACAATTCTCAAAATGCCTACGGAATTTGTCAGGCTTATAACCTGGGAGGAGCAAAAGCGCAATACGATATCCTCTGTTTTGCCCACGAAGACATTTTGTTCCATACCCCCAATTGGGGCCAAAACCTGCTGCGGCACTTTGAAGACCCGCAGGTAGGAGCAGTAGGCGTTGCTGGTAGTAAAATCTTCAGCAGCAAGTGGTTCACCTTTGGCGGGAAACACGGTTTTGGCAAAATCAACATCCTTCAACATACCGTAGAAGGCAAAGCGGTACACCTGGAAAAAATCGACCCTGGCGCCAAGGCGGGCACTGTTGTATCCCTGGATGGAGTCTTCATTGCTTGCCGCAAAAGTATCTTTGCCAGCACACCATTCGACGAGCAAAATCTCCGGCATTTTCATTGCTACGACATGGATTTTTCCCTGCGGGTGAGCCAGCAACATGTGGTTTTGGTAGCCTACGACATTTTATTGGAACACATTTCCTGTGCCAATTACAATGAGCGTTTCGCCCAGGAATTTGACCATCATTTTATGCCAAAATGGGCGTCTCAACTGCCGCTTCACACCGCAGATTTTGATGTCAAAATGTTGCCCAAAGCCGAGTGGTACCTGTTCCAAACCTATGCACGTACCCCCATGATGCAGGGCAAAATCGGGCGTTTGTTGCGCGAAAGTTTAAAGCTGTTCTCTGCTTACCCACAGCTTGGTTTGACCATTAAAATTTGGGCCTTAATCCTGTTTTTTGAGCCCTTTGAACGGCTGAAAAAACAACTTCAACCCCGCCAACATGGAGCCTAGTCAAGTAATTCCTGAGCACCACATCGTTGTGGTAACGGTCACTTATGGCGATCGTTGGCCACACCTGTCCCAGGTTATTCCGGCTGTGTTTCAGCAAGGAATTGTGGATCAATTGCTGATTGTAGACAATGCTTCAGCGTACAATGTGGCGGTGAAAATCCGGGCAACTTTCCCACAATTCCTCGACCGTATTTTGGTTTTGCCCCAAACCGAAAATCTGGGTTCGGCAGGTGGTTTTTCCACAGGTTTGAAAAAAGCCTACGCCTTGAATGCCGATTTTGTATACCTGATTGATGATGACAATCTGCCTGAAGATCAGGCTTTGCCAATTCTATACGCAGAATGGAAAAAAATAGCCGAAAAAGGGCTCGTAGCATTGTTGTCCTTTCGTTACAAGAACTTGCCCAACCTAAAAAAAGCCGCCTACGGAGAAAAAGTCCGTTTTTTCCACGATAAGCCCAACAGCTTTTTGGGTTTTAGTGTGACCAATGCGTTGGCCAAGCTCAACAAGCCAGCGAAAGTGCATACCCCAAGCGGAGCACTTTTGCCGCAGGTCAAAATTCTCCAAGCGCCCTACGGCGGACTTTTTTTGCCACGGGCTACCATTGACCGAATTGGTTTCCCCAATGAGGATTTTTACTTGTATACCGATGATACGGAGTACAGCTACCGAATCATCCAGCAGGGGGGTGAAATTTTGATGTTTACCGACAGTCGCGTGAAGGATCTGGAAACTTCCTGGTGGAGCGACAGCAATTCCCTGAGCAAAAAATGGTCGGTACCTTTGCTGGAAGAGGGCGGTTTTAAAGCTTATTACAGCGCCCGAAATTTGACCTGGTTTTTGTGGAAAAACCTCAGTCCCAATCCGCTGTTGTTTTTATTCAATGGTTTGATTTACCTGGGTTATTTGTTGCTGATGGCGATTGTTTCCAAACGGACGAAGGCGTTTTGGACGATTCTTCGGGCGGTTAAAGATGGCTTATTAGGGAACTTGGGTAAGAATATGCGTTTGGAAAAGCATTGAGTTGATAAAGTTATGAGCGCGCGGGGATTCCCGAAGGGAATTTATGTTTATAGAGAATTGTCAAAGACCATTCAAAGTCCTGAAGGGTCTTTATGTTGAAATCATTTCACATACAAATACTACATGAAGCCCAATATTGCCATTGTTACGCCCCTCCAGCCCACGTATTCCGAAACTTTTTTGCGGGCACACCTGGAGCGGCTCCCTTTTCAGGTACATCATTTTTATGGCTTGCCCAAAATGGGTTACCATCCCATTTACGATGGTGAAGGTAAAGTTTTGTCAAGCGATCAAAAATGGTTCAACTACCTGGAAACAGGCCTGGACACTCTTTGGGGTGAAAATGGCTGGGGCTATGCCTTGCGCCGTCGGGCGATGGTCGCGTATTTCAAAAAACATCGGATTGAGGCGGTACTTGCGGAATATGGCCCAACTGGCACCTACATCATGGACGCGTGCAAACAGGCAAAGGTGCCCATGTTGGTGCATTATCACGGTAGGGATGCCTATCACTACAAAACAGTAGAGCGTTTTGGTGCCAAATATCGTCGCATGTTTGATTTTGCCAGCACCATATTGCCTGTCTCTACGGATATGTTCCAGCAGCTGCAAAACCTGGGTGCTGCCCCTGAAAAAATGCTGCTGAATCCTTACGGACCCAATCCCAGCTTTTTCACTTTTCAGGATATATCAGCCAATCCTCCCGTTTTCCTCACCGTTGGGCGTTTTACGGCCAAGAAAGCGCCGCACTTGACCATTCGTGCTTTTGCTAAAGTGGTAGCAGCCGTTCCAGAAGCCAAAATGGTAATGCTGGGTGATGGTGAATTGTGGGAAGAGAGCAAAAATCTCGCGAAGACCTTAGGCGTATATGAGCACATAAACTTTGCCGGTCCCTGCAAACCCGAACAAATTGCCGCTACTCACCACCAGGTAAGGGCATTTGTCCAACACTCGGTACGTGCCGCCGATGGTGACTCCGAAGGGACACCCGTGGCCATACTCGAAGCTATGAAATCGGGCCTACCCGTTGTGGCTACGCGCCACGCGGGTATTAAGGACACAGTACTTGAAGGAGAAACTGGTTTTTTGGTCGATGAAGGAGATTGGGAAGGAATGGCCGAAGCCATGTTGAAGTTGGCCAAAGATGCTTCTTTAGCCGCCGAAATGGGAAATAGGGGGAACGCCAGAGTAGAGGCACATTACACCATGGAACAACACATTGAGCGCCTGGCCAATGCGATCGAGTCTGCAATTCAGCAAAATCGACTTGTTTAGCGTAAGCTTGGTTTAACGGATGAGAGCAAGTGAGCCCGAGACTACCTTGGGCAGTTTTTTGCTGTCATCCACCAACTCGTACTGTACTACGTAAACATACGTTGCCTGGGGGGCTCCTTGGCCTTTGTAAGAACCGTCCCAACCTTCGTCGGCAGAGGTGCTTTCAAAAACCAGCGCGCCAAATCGGTCAAAAACCTTGAGCGTAAATTGAGCAAGAGAACAGGAAGTTCCTGGAATGGCTTTGAATACATCGTTCTTGGTGTCTCCATTTGGACTAAAGACATTCGGAACGTAGATTTCACAAGCACATTCATTAGTGTTTTCAGTGTGTGGGTAATTGGGAGCCGTATTTGTTATTGTGGTCAAAAAAAACAAAAAAGGCAAAAAAGAAAAAAAGGTCGTCTTCGTTTTCATGGGATGATATAGCATTATTCGCAGTGCAATAATACACCTAATCATAAGGTATGCAAAAAAAAATTAAGTGTATTTTGCAAATGTGAAGTTCGGTCTAGCGAATGGAGGGGTTTTGTAGGAGAACGGTCAAAGATGTTCCTAATTTGGCATATAAACATGGCCTTTGTGCAAAACAGCCCTCAAATGGAACCGAATCTCCCCAAAAACCGCGGGCAAATTCACACCGTTTCGTTCGCTATTTCGTGATCTCGCTTTAAGTGGGCTTTGATTTTTTTGAACCCAAGCCGCCACAATTGAATCACGATCAGGGTGAAAAAGATAAGAATACCAAGGAGAACCAGCTCATCAAGCTCATCCGCTTCGGAGTACATCAACGCAAAATCGTACAGGCCGTGAAAAAGAACCGGCATGGCAAAGCTAGCCAACAGCAAGCGATTTTTCTGACCACCCGTGTGAAATTTTGCCAAAGAGAAATAGTAGCCCATCAGTACAGCAAAAAAACCGTGGCCAGGCACAGCAAGAATGGCTCGGGCAATGGCGACGCCCATCCCTCCATCCAGGACGTACATGATGTTTTCCACCAGGGCAAAGCCTAGAGAAACAAAAATGGCGTACAGAATTCCATCGTAATACTGGTCGAAATGTTTGCTGCGCCAAATCACCCAATACAAGATGAGTAATTTGGAAAATTCTTCAGGGATTGCAGCAATTAAAAAGGAGTCGTATAAGGCTTTCCAGAATGGATTACCGATGCTTTCCGCAATTGGAGCAATAGGCTCATCGATGATCAGGGTCAAAATCAAAGCCAAAAAGCCACCGAAAAAACACTTCAACAATAATGCCCGCGGTTCTTTGAGTTTGTCCTTACGGTAAACCAGGTACATAAAAATCATCACAGGGGTAATGGAGGCGATCAGCAGGCTCATGTTAGCGTAGGTTTTCTAGGTGTTTGTATAAGCTGCAATATACTTATTTTACCATATCCGCTACCACTTTTATCCAGCGTGGGTCGTCATTTAAACTCGGCACCAAATCCACTTTTTCACCCCCCATTTTTTCAAACTCCTCCTGATATTCCCTGCCAATTTCAATAATGGTTTCCAGACAGTCTGCAACAAAAGCTGCGCTGAAGACCAAAAGGCGCTTGGCTCCACCGTGGGCAAGTTTTTCAATCACTTCACTGGTGTAGGGTTGCGCCCAGGGATCTCGGCCCAAGCGGCTTTGAAAACAGGTAGTATAGCGTTCGCGTGGCAAATTAAGCAAGCTGGCAATTGCCTTTGTCGTGCCATAACACTGCGCTGAGTAACAAAACTGGTTTTTGATGGAAATGCTTTCGCAGCAATCCGCGCTTTTTAGGCAATGGTTGCAGGCATCCGCCTTGCGCAATTGGCGCTGGGGCAGGCCATGAAAGCTGAAAAGGATATGATCGTAGGCGTCGAGGTCAAATTGCCGGGCATTGTCGGCAAAAATCTCGATCATTGGCGCATGGTCATAATAGCTGTTGATGAAGCGTAGGGAGGGGATGGCCTGCTCCTTGCGCAAGAGGCGCATCACTTCGTCGTGTACCGAGCCAGTCGTGGCCGAGGCGTACTGCGGGAACAGGGCCAAAACGGTGATTTCAGAGACCTGTTTTGCCAGCAATTTTTTCAAAGCCGACTCAATAGATGGATTTTGGTAACGCATGCCCAACTCAACGACGTATTCATCGCCCAGGTGCTCCTGTACCCCAGCCGCTACTCTTTCGCCGTAAATTTTGATGGGAGAGCCCTCGGGGGTCCACAATTCCTGATACAACTTGGCCGAAGATCCCGAGCGGAAGGGAGCGATAATGCCTTTGACCAACAATTGCCGGGGCAACCAGGGAATGTCGATGACCCGTGGGTCGGTCAAAAATTCGCGCAAATACACGTATACATCACCACGAGTAGGGGAGTTGGGCGTCCCCAAATTGACCAGCAAAACACCTTTTTTACCAAAAACCATAATACCCTATTTTAAGAACAACATTGGGAACAAGTTGTCACCCATTTGGTTTATTTTTTTCTCAAAACCCACTACTATGTACAAATGGGTTTATTTTTGACCCTGCGAAAATAAGCGATAAAGATGAATCCACAACCCGATATGAAAAAACCCTTAATTCTGGTCACCAATGACGATGGGATTGCCGCACGCGGCATCAAAGCCTTGATTGACGTTGCCAAACAAATCGGTGATGTCATTGTAGTTGCTCCCGATTCGCCTCAATCTGGCCAGGGGCACGCCATCACCCTGGAACAACCGCTGCGCCTGTACAAAGTAGACCTCTTCGAAGGGGTAGAAGCTTACGAATGTTCAGGTACCCCGGTTGATTGTGTAAAGCTGGCCAAAAACGTTTTGCTCAAAGACCGCGAATTGCACCTTTGTGTATCCGGCATCAACCACGGCTCCAACGCCTCCATCAACATCCTTTATTCCGGTACCATGTCTGCCGCTATGGAAGCCTCGTTGGAAGGGGTGCCCTCTATTGGATTTTCCTTCCTGAATTATTCCCCCCGGGCCGATTTTTCCGCAACCGCTTCCTACGTGAAAGGCCTAATGGAATACGTATTGGAACACCGGATGAGCAAGGGAAATTTGTGGAACGTCAATTTACCGGATCTACCTGCCAACGAAATTAAGGGCGTCAAGGCATGCCGCCAGGCGGATTCTCGCTGGGTGGAGGAGTTTGTGGAAGCAACCGATCCACGGGGCCAGAAGTATTATTGGCTGACCGGGCGTTTTGTCAACGAGGACGAAGCGGAAGACACCGATATTTGGGCCTTGGAGAATGGGTACATTTCCGTGGTACCTTCCAAACACGATTTGACCAATTACGAAGCATTGGCGGAATTAGGCCCGCTAGAGGCTTTGTTTAAATAAAAGAAGGTTATGAATATTGACCGCAATCAAATTTGGGTGGGGACGCTGGTTGGGCTCCTGATCCCCTTTGTGGGTTACGCCGTCCTGCTCATGATTTCCGAGAAGCTGGATGAATGGTTGCCAGAATATACAACTGATGGCGAGTCGGTATTGGCACCCCGCACGCTTTACCTGCTGGCCATTTGTTGCAATTTGTTGCCTTTCCATTTTTTCAACAACCGCCGGGCTGTGAAGGCCATGCGGGGAATCATCATTGCGACGATTGGCTTGGGAGTGTTGTGGCTGGTTTATTTTGGGAAAACAATGATGGAATAGGTTGAGGAAGGTTGAGATGGTTGAGGGAGGTTGAGGCTACCGCAGCGTCTTAGACAAGGTCCTTGTCTAAATCGCTGCGGTAGCCTCAACCTTCCTCAACCTCCCTCAACCTTCCTCAACCTCCTCTCAACTCATTCTATGAAATACTACCTAATCGCAGGCGAAGCCTCCGGCGACCTACACGGTTCCAACCTGATGAAAGCCCTTAAAATCGAAGACCCCGCAGCGGACTTCCGCATTTGGGGTGGTGACCTCATGCAGGAGGCAGGCGGTGACTTGCGCAAACATTACCGGGATCTGGCCTTCATGGGTTTTGTGGAAGTACTGAAAAACCTGCGTACCATTGTGCGCAACCTGCGTTTTTGTGAGCAAGATATTTTGGATTACCAACCGGATGCTTTAATTCTGATCGATTACCCTGGCTTCAACCTGCGCATTGCCAAATGGGCCAAACAGCAGGGAATAAAAGTCCTCTATTACATCTCGCCACAAATCTGGGCCTGGCATACCAGCCGGGTTCATCAAATCAAAGCCAATGTGGATCGCATGTACGTGATCCTGCCCTTTGAAAAAGATTTTTACGCCAAATACAATTGTGAAGTCGATTTTGTAGGTCATCCACTGCTGGATGTGGTTAAAAACTATGCTGCTGCGCCTGATTTTCGCAGTAGAAATGGACTCACTGAAGATCCAATCATTGCGCTCTTGCCTGGTAGCCGCAAGCAGGAAATCATCCGGATGCTGAGCGTTATGCTGGAAATGGCCCCACTTTTTCCGGAATATCAGTTTGTCATTGCTGGTGCGCCATCAATGCCCGCGGCTTTTTATGAACAGATTTTAGCCGAAAAACAACGCCCGCAGAATGTCAAACTGGTGCAAAAACAAACCTACGACCTGCTCTCTCAAGCCGAGGCTGCATTGGTAACCTCCGGCACAGCTACCCTCGAAACCGCCTTGTTTCAAGTGCCCGAAGTGGTGTGCTACCGGGGCAATAACTTATCCTATCAAATCGCCAAACGGTTGATCAGCGTCAAGTACATTTCATTGGTGAATCTGATCGTAGACAAGCCCCTCGTGAAGGAGCTTATACAAAATGATTTTAATTCAAAAGCACTTCATAATGAGCTGGAAAAGATTTTGCAGCCCACATTAAGGCGGGAAATAAAAGCTGGATACGCTGAATTACAATTGCTTATGGGCGATGCTGGTGCTTCTCGTCGGGCAGCCAGGCTGATGCATGAGAAAATAAACGATTAAATATTTTTATAATATTATAAAATTAGTACATTTGTGAAGTCGAAATCAATTCGGCAGACTTTGCAAGCTAATCTACGTTATCAAGGACCGGACCAACATTTGGATGTGTGCCCATCTAACAAAGGGCTCTCAAGCTAATTGCGTTCCATTCATCTCCGCAACATCTCCACAATCCTATTCCAAATTACTGTTTATTCACCTTCAAAATTAGATTTGTTTTTTGCATTGGCTTCCAGGAAGCCCTGCTTTGTTATTGTGTTCAACCGCTTGATTTTATTGTGTTCAACCTTTTCAAATTTTATGTTCAACCGCTTGATTTTTTGTGTTCAACCTTTTAACTGTTTTATGTTCAACCGCTTGATTTTTTTGTGTTCAACCTTTTAACTGTTTTATGTTCAACCGTTTAATTGTTTTTTGATTGTGCTTTGAGTTGTTTTAACCGCTTGATTCCCAAAAACATTTAACTGTTTTTTTCGACTGCCGACGCGCCAGTACTGCGCCTTCGGCCTGGTCATTCTATGCCTTTGATGCTGTGCATCGTCAGGAGCGACGTGCACGAACGCCAAGCGTGAACACCTTGTGCGAATGGATTTGCTTTTTCACACACCAAAATATTTTTTACTATGAAACACACTGCAATTTCTCAACGCAAACGTACTACTGAAAGTTTTCTGCTCTTTGCTCTGGCCATCTTGGGTGGTCTAGGGCTATTTGTGTGTATGGGTATTTGAGAACCCTATTTTTATCCCTTTATCAGGGAGACTTATTTTTTTTCCGTCTTTCCATATATTGCCTACTTAATTTCAAAAACATGGAGGAGGTAGATATGGAAGAACTAAAAGCCTATGCTGCTGGCACCTTGTCTGCCCGAGAACGTAGCGCTTTTGAGCGTCGTTGTCGGGCAGAAGGTTACGATCCACAAATTCTGGTTGAGATACTGGAGTTTGAACAAGAAGCTCGTGTGCCTGCCTCTCAGTTTAATGAAAACAAAGCCTTTGAACAACTCAAATCCAAGCTCAACAAATGAGATTTTTAGAACAAACATGGCGCTGGTTTGGCCCCAATGACCCGGTTTCGCTTAGCGACATCCGGCAAGCCGGTGCTACAGGTATTG